>NZ_JBSFRB010000010.1:0-204799 GCF_053589015.1 Streptomyces sp. NPDC003393
ACGCCCGGTTACATTTCGAACCCGGAAGCTAAGCCTTACAGCGCCGATGGTACTGCAGGGGGGACCCTGTGGGAGAGTAGGACACCGCCGAACAACTCTTCAGGAAAGGCCCACGCCGAAAAGGCGTGGGCCTTTCTGCGTTTATGCTCGACTGCATGCGCTACGACCTCGTCATCTTCGACAACGACGGCGTCCTCGTCGACAGCGAGCCCATCTCCAACAGGCTGCTCGCCGCCTACCTCACCGAACTGGGGCACCCCACCTCCTACGAGGACTCTATCCGCGACTACATGGGGTCGGCCATGCACCGCGTGCACGACCTGGTCCTGGAGCGGACCGGCCGGAGGCTGCCGGACGAGTTCGACGACGTCTTCCACGCCAGAGTCTTCGCCGCGTTCGAGCGGGAGTTGAAGCCGGTCGCCGGTGTCACCGAGGTGCTGGAGAAGCTGGCGGCGGACGAGGTGCCGTACTGCGTGGCGTCGTCGGGCAGCCATGAACGGATCCGGGTGGGCCACAGAACGACCGGACTCGACCGGTGGTTCGGGGAAGAGCGCATCTTCAGCTCGCAGGACGTCGGGCGCGGGAAGCCGGCACCCGACCTCTTCCTGTACGCGGCCGAGCGGATGGGCGTGGAGCCCGTCCGGTGCCTGGTCGTGGAGGACTCCCCGCTCGGCGTCGAGGCGGCCGCGGCCGCCGGGATGGACGTGTTCGGGTTCACCGGGATGACGCCCGCGAGCAGGCTCGACGGGGCGACACAACTCTTCGCCACCATGGAGGAGTTGGCTGACCTGCTGATATGACCGGGGCCATCGGCTCCGGGCTGACATTTGTCACGCGGACCTCCGGACGATCGTTTCTACTGGAGGACCCCCCTCGACCGCGAAGCTGAGGGCATGACGACGAACACGAAGCGCGCGAAGCTCGCCCCCCTGCTGGTGGACGTGGCGGTGCCGGTCGGCGGGTACTACCTGCTCAAGGACGCGTTCGGGATGAGCACGCTCGCGGCCCTGGGGTGGAGCAGTGTGGTGCCCGCCCTGCGGACCGGGTGGAGCCTGGTCAGGGAGCGCAGGGTCAACGCGTTCGCCGCGCTCATCCTGTTCGTCAACGTGGTCGGGTTGTTGCTCAGCCTCGTGGCCGGCGACCCGCGGCTGATGCTCGCCAAGGACAGCGGGGTGAGCAGCGCGATCGGCATCGGCATCCTGGTGTCCGTGGCACTGGGCAGGCCCATGATGACCGCGGGCATGAAGCCCTGGCTGGTCAAGGGTGACGCGGAGCGCGAGGCCGGGTGGGCGCGGCTGGTGGCCGGCTCCGCGGAGTTCCGGCGCGCCGAGAAGGTCTTCTCGGTGGTGTGGGGCGTGGTGCTGCTCGGCGAGTGCGTGGTCCGCGTGGTAGGGGCCTACACACTGCCCGTGGACACCATGGTGTGGCTGGGAAACGTGATCATGGTCGCGGCGATGGTGACCGGGTTCCTCGTGAGCGGTGCGCTCGCCGCCGGGCCGATGGCGCGGATGCTCCTCGTGGAGACCTGCCGCGCCGAACGCACCGCCACGACCCCCGCCGCCGCCGACCGCACGACCGCGACCCCGACCCCGACCCCTGGTTCCACTCTCGCGGCGGCCGGTGCCCCCGCCGAGTGACCCGAGGGAAGCTGAACAGAATTCATCTTTGACCGGATCTACCCACCGGTAGCCCTGGGCCCTACGCTCGCCGCCATGACAGAAGTGCTGCGGCGCGGTAGGGCCTCGTTGGCGTTCAGCTTCTTCGCCCAGGGCGTCGCCTTCGCCCTTCTCGTGACGCGCATTCCCGCCGTCCAGGACCGGTACGGCGTCTCCGACGCCCTGCTGCCGGTCTTTCTGGCGGCCGTGCCGATCCTCGCCGGAGTCGGCAGCGTGACCACCGAGCGCCTGGTGCGGCGGGTGCGGCCCAGCCGGTTGCTGCGCTGGTCCCAGCCGGTGGTGCTGCTGGCCCTGCTCGGCGTGGGGGCCGGTGACCGCCTCGTCGAGATGGCCGTCGCCCTCGCGGCGTTCGGGCTGGCCGTCGGCGCGCTGGACGCCTCCATGAACATGCTCGGGGTGAGCCTCCAGCGGTCGTACGGGCGCAGCATCATGCTCAGCTTCCATGCCGTGTACAGCCTGGGCGGGATCCTGGGGGCCTCGCTGGCCTGGGCGGGGGCGCACTGGCATCTGGCGCTGTGGGTGTCGTATCTGCCGGTGGTGGCGGTGCTGCTGCCGGCGACGCTCGTCGGGAGCCGCTGGTACGTGGACGGGGATCCGGCTCCCGTCGAGGAGCAGGGCGCCGGGGGCGGGGGCGTCGTCTTCAAGCTGCTGCTGCCGCTGTGCCTGGTGATGACCTTCGCCTACATCGGGGACTCCACCGTCTCCAACTGGAGCGCGAAGTATCTGAAGGACGTGCTGGGCAGTTCCGAGCAGCTGGCGACCGTGCCGTACAACGTGTACATGGTGACCACGCTGCTGGGGCGGGCCATCGGGGACTTCGGGGTCCGGCGGTTCGGGGCGGTGACGGTCGTACGGCTCGGGACGCTGGTGGCGGCCGGCGGGTTCGCGGTGGTGGCCTCGGCGCCCGGGGCGTGGTTCGGGATGCTCGGGTTCACGCTGCTGGGTCTGGGCCTGTGCGTGCTGGTGCCGCAGACGTTCGCGGCGGCGGGACGGCTGTTCCCGGGTGCTTCGGACGCGGCTGTCGCGCGGCTCAACATCTTCAACTACGTCGGCTTCCTGGTCGGCTCGCCGCTGGTGGGCGCGCTGGGCGACGCGTGGAGCTATCGCGGGGCGATGCTGGTGCCGATGGTGTTGGTGCTGGTGACGCTGGTGTACGCCAGGTCCTTCGAGGCGCGGCCGGACCGATACGGTGGCGGGCATGAGCGGCCGCGCACAGCTGATGTGGGACGAGGCAGTAACGGGGTATGACTTCGGGCCGGACCATCCGATGGATCCGGTCCGCCTGGCCCTGACCCGGAAACTGGTCGACGCCCTCGGTGTGGACCGGGAGGCGCGGGTGGTGGCGGCCAGACCGGCCGGGGATTCGACGCTGCGGCTGGTCCACCGGGAGGACTACCTCGAGGCGGTGAAGGCCGCGTCGGCGGATCCGGCGTCGGCGGACGGGTCGTACGGCCTCGGGACGCTGGACGACCCGGCGTTCGCCGGGATGCACGAGGTGTCCGCGCTGATCGCCGGGCAGTCGGTGGGGGCCGCGGAGGCGGTCTGGCAGGGGGACGTGTCGCACGCGGTGAACTTCGCGGGCGGGCTGCACCACGCGATGCCGGGCTCGGCCTCGGGGTTCTGCGTCTACAACGACGCGGCGCTGGCGATCGCCCGCCTGCTCGAACTGGGGGCCGAGCGGGTCGCGTACGTCGATGTCGACGTGCACCACGGGGACGGCGTGCAGGCCGCGTTCTGGGAGGACCCCCGGGTGCTGACGATCTCGCTGCACGAGCACCCCCGGACGCTGTTCCCGCAGACGGGCTGGCCGGAGGAGACGGGCGCCCCGCGGGCGCAGGGGTCGGCCGTCAACGTCGCGCTGCCGGCGGGGACGGGGGACCGGGGCTGGCTGCGGGCGTTCCACGCGGTGGTGCCGGAACTGCTCGCCGACTTCCGGCCGCAGGTGCTGGTGACGCAGCACGGCGCCGACACGCACTTCGAGGACCCGCTGGCGCATCTGGCGGTGTCGCTGGACGCACAGCGGGCGGTGCAGCTGGCCTGCCACGACCTGGCGCACGAGTACGCGGGCGGGCGGTGGGTCGCGTTGGGCGGCGGCGGGTACGCCGTGGTGGAGGTCGTACCGCGCTCGTGGACGCATCTGGTGGGGATCGTGGCGGGGCGGCCGGTGGAACCGGAGACGGTGATCCCGGAGAGCTGGCGGCAGGAAGTGTACGCGCGGACCCGGCAGTTGGGGCCGATGCGGATGACGGACGGGCGGTGGCCGGTGTCCTGGGCGGACTGGGAGGCGGGCTACGACCCGGCGGACCGGCTGGACCAGGCGATCCTGGCGACCCGGCGGGCGGTGTTCCCGCTGCGCGGGATGCTGGCGTAGGAGGTCGGGACGGTGCCGTCAGCTCCTGTTAGGCCGACCGTGGGGTGTTCCGTGGTTCCCGGGACGCCCCCGTCGTCCGTGCGTCACCATCGCACTCGTGTTGAACACCGCCGCACTGCGCGCCCATCTGGTGGGTGCCGGACTGGCCGGGGTCGTGGCCACCATGAGGGAGGCCAGTCTGCGCAGCTATCGGCTGTTCGCGGCCCGGGACCCCCGGACACTGATCGGAATCGATCCCGAACGGGCATGGGAGCAACGGGAACTGATCGAGTTGATGGCACGAAGGTGCGGGGTCTCGGCCGATCCCGGGCACACCGCCGGCCGTGACGTGATCGACCCGGAGCTGACGCTCGCCGCCCTGGGGGCTTTCGCGGACCGGCTCGGCACGGCCGCCCGGCGCCGCGCGTGCGTGCTCCTGGGCACCGGGCACCCGCACCGGCTGCTCGGTTTCTACGCCGCGCTGGCGGACGCGTTGTCGGCGGCGGGATGTACCGTCCTCACCCCGGCGCAGGGTCGCTGTGTCGACATAACGACCCGGTTCGGTCTACGTACGCACCGTCTCGCCTACGTACGGGGTGTCGGGCTGGTGCGGCCCGCCGAGGGCGAACGCCCCGGTTGTGAGCCCGGCGCGCACTCGCACTCGCCGCTCCCGGTTCGGCTGGCGCTTCAGGCGGCCGCGGACGCCGGCGGCCCGCTGCCCGAGCTGGTGATCGGGGACCACGGCTGGGTCTGCGGAGCAGGTCAGCTGGGGTTCGAGGCCATGGGGCTGGCCGATACGGACGACCCCGCGTTGTTCGTGGGGCAGGCGGAGGGGCGCGTGTCCGTCGTCGTTCCGCTTGACGACGCGGTGCGGGCCGCCTACTACCGCCCGCTCACCCGCTACGTGCTCAATCGAGCGTGTCTGTCACAGTAGGCCGCCGATGGGTGCACCTCTTCCCCACTTGCATCACCCGCCCCTAGTCTGGGGAGTGAGCACGCAGCGACGAAGAGTCACCGGAAGGGGAAGCCGGTGGCCGTCGAGTGCGGAAGGTGCAGGTGTGTCATGGCTGCAGCTGGCGAGAGGCCTCTCAACGAGGTTCAGTTCCTTACCGTGGCGGAGGTCGCCTCGGTGATGCGAGTGTCGAAGATGACCGTGTACCGGCTGGTGCACAGCGGTCATCTGCCCGCGATCCGGGTCGGGCGGTCCTTCCGCGTCCCGGAGCAGGCGGTTCACGAGTACCTCCGTGAGAGCTATGTGGGGGTGGAAACCGCCTGACGACCAGACGATCCGTGGGGGATCCGTACGGGCAGTACAGGGCACTTCCGGGTCCCTCCGGGCACCTCGATTAACGACCTTGGGGCTCGGGCGGGTAGGCTGACCCCTCGTAGGTCGTGTGGGCCCATGGCGCCCAAACACCGAGTGATGAGAAGTGAGCGAGGGTAGTCGTGGGCTCTGTTATCAAGAAGCGGCGCAAGCGGATGGCCAAGAAGAAGCACCGCAAGCTGCTGAAGCGCACGCGCGTCCAGCGTCGCAACAAGAAGTAGTGACGCCCGTCGCGCCGTGATCCCCTGAGATCTGGTGCGCGGCATCGCGAGAGCGTGACCGCGGCCCCCCACCTCCACGGTGGGGGGCCGTATCCGTTCTTCGCCTGGTGGGGGCCATTTTTGTCACTTCGCGCAGTCGGTGGTCATCACAGCGCAACACCGACCCGATAGGTTGGCGTCCACGGGGAACGCGGTGTGCGACGCGAAGGAAGGCGCTGATCGTGGGACAGGTCGTGCTGGTGACCGGAGTGGCCCGCCGGCTCGCGGGCCGGTTCGTACGGCGGATCCAGCGTGATGCGCAGGTGGACCGGGTCGTCGCCGTGGACGCGGTGCCACCGGAGCATCATCTGGGCGGTGCGGACTTCATCCAGGCGGACATCCGGCACCCCACCATCGCGCGGGTGCTCGCCGAGACTGGTGCCGACACGGTCGTCCACATGGACGTCACCGGCATCGCGCTGGGCGGCGGCAGCCGGGCGACGGTCAAGGAGACCAACGTCATCGGTACCATGCAGCTGCTCGGCGCCTGCCAGAAGTCGCCGAGCGTGAAGCGGCTGGTGGTGAAGTCCAGCACCAACGTCTACGGCTCCGCCTCCCGCGACCCGGCGGTCTTCACCGAGACCACCCCGGCCAAATCCCTGCCCAGCGGCGGCTTCGCCAAGGACACGGTCGAGGTCGAGGGCTACGTGCGCGGCTTCGCGCGGCGGCGGCCGGACGTGGCCGTGTGCGTGCTCAGGTTCGCCAACATCCTCGGGCCGACCGTGGACACCCCGTTGGCCTCCTACTTCGCGCTGCCGGTCCTGCCGACGGTGTTCGGCTACGACCCGCGGCTGCAGTTCGTGCACGAGGACGATGTGATCGAGGTGCTGCGGATCGCCTCGCACGAGGCGCGTCGCGGCACGCTGAACAGCGGCACCTTCAACATCGCCGGTGACGGCGTCCTGCTGCTCTCGCAGTGCGCGCGGCGGCTGGGGCGCCCCACGGTGCCGCTGCTGCTGCCCGCCGTCACGTGGGTGGGCTCGTTGGTGCGTACGCTGGGTATGACGGACTTCTCACCGGAGCAGATCCGGTTGCTCACCCACGGCCGGGTCGTGGCCACTGATCAGATGCGCGAGACGCTGGGCTTCACACCCAAGTACACGACCGCGGAGACCTTCGCGGACTTCGTCCGCAGCCGCGGCCCCGGACTGCTGCCGCCGGAGGCCCTTGCGGGGGCCGTCGACCGGATCGCCGCGCTGTCCCTGCGGGGCAGCGGCCACCCCCCGACGCAGAGCGCCAACTGAGGAGCGCAGCAACGATGGCGGACGCCAAGGTCATTCCGTTCGACGACGACCGGTCCCGCGGGGGCGGCGGAGCACGGCCGTCGCGGCGCCGGAGCGCGGGGAGCCGGCGCTCCGGCGCCGAGCCCGCGGTCGTCCGGGAGGTGCAGCCGCTGCCGGGCAGGGCCGCCGCCGGACCGGAGGGCGGTTCCGAGGCCGGCGAGGGTTCGCGGGACCGGCCGACGCTCCAGGCGGGGCCGTCGGTGCCGTCTCCGCCGACGGGCGAGCCCGAGGGAGCCGAGGAGGGTGCGGGCGGGCGCGGCGGCCTGGAGCGGCGGGTCGCGAGCGGTCTGTCGTTCCTGCGCCGACGGCTGACCGGGGAGTACGACGTCGACGACTTCGGCTACGACGCCGAGCTCACCGACCAGGTGCTGATGTCCCTGCTGCGGCCGGTGTACGAGAAGTACTTCCGGGTCGATGTGAAGGGCATCGAGAACATCCCGAAGGAGGGCGGCGCGCTGATCGTCGCCAACCACTCCGGGACGCTGCCGCTGGACGGGCTGATGATGCAGGTCGCCGTCCACGACCACCACCCGGCCGGGCGGCACCTGCGGCTGCTCGCCGCCGACCTGGTCTTCGTGCTGCCGGTGGTCAACGAGCTCGCCCGCAAGCTGGGCCACACGCTGGCCTGCGCGGAGGACGCCGAGCGGCTGCTGGGGCAGGGCGAGCTGGTCGGTGTGATGCCGGAGGGGTTCAAAGGGATCGGGAAGCCCTTCAGCGAGCGCTACAAGCTCCAGCGGTTCGGCCGTGGCGGTTTCGTCTCCACGGCGCTGCGGCAGGGCGCGCCGATCATTCCCTGCTCGATCGTCGGGGCGGAGGAGATCTACCCGATGATCGGCAACGCCAAGACTCTGGCCCGGCTGCTCGGCTTCCCGTACTTCCCGCTGACGCCGACCTTCCCGTGGCTGGGGCCGCTGGGGGCGATCCCGCTGCCGACGAAGTGGACGATCCAGTTCGGTGAGCCGATCCCGACCAACGGGTATCCGCCGGAGGCGGCGGAGGATCCGATGCTGATGTTCAACCTGACCGACCAGGTCCGTGAGCAGATCCAGCACACGCTGTACAAGCTGCTGGTGCAGCGCAGGTCGGTGTTCTTCTGACTCTGTTCCCCCGAGATTTCCGGAGCCGGGCGGCGGTGAGTCCGGCGGAGCCACGACGACGGGGCGCCCTCGCGTAGCGGGCGCCCCGTCGTCGTGGACCGGTCTCTGCCTTTCGTCCGGGCCGTGTGCTCGGCCGTGCGCCTACCTCGCGTCGTCGCTGTCGATGCCGAGGCCGGGGAGGAGGCCTGGGAGGAGGGGCGGGATGGTCACGTCCGGATCGCTTGCGGGCGGTGTGCTCTCGGAGGGGGAGGCGCTGCCGCCGGCCTTGGGCGGGTCGAGCAGGCCGCCGGTGGTGCCGCCGAGCAGGCCCTCGCCGCTCTCGCCGCCGGAACCGGCCGAGGAGCTGGGGCTGCCGCTGTGGGACGGGTGACCGTCCGAGGCGGTACCGGTACCGGGCCGGGCCGACCGGTCGGAGCCGGGCGGCTCGGAGGACGGGTGAGCGCCGGTTCCACGCTGTGTGCCGGCGCCGGCGCCGGGCGCGGGCGGCTGGGGGAGCAGCGACTGGAGCGGGGCGACCTCCTGGTCTATGGCGTCGAAGACCGACGACACCTGGTCACTGACGTCGCCGAGCTGCACCGGCAGCTTCTCGCGCAGGGCGCCCCAGGTCTCGCGGTGGGCCTTGGAGAAGGTCGACAGGGCCTGGATGGGGCCGAGGTGGTCGGGGTCGCGCTGGTACGCCTCGTGCAGCAGGCGGTGGCCTTCGGAGGCGTCGTGCTGCATCCCGGTCAGGGTGCGGCGGATCTCGCCCAGGGACTCGTGGTCGAGATGGCCGCCGCGGCCCCGGTCGAGGAGCCGGCGGGCCTCGTTCAAGCGGGTCGAGGCCAGGTCGAGGTAGGCCTGGCCCTGCTCGTCGGCGCCGTCGGTCAGGTAGTTGAGCTTGAAGTCCTCGATGCCGCGCTTCAGGCCGTACAGCGAGTCACCGGGGAGGGCGTCGGAGCTGGCGGCGGCAACCCCGCCGAAGGCTCCCGCGGCCACACCCACGCTGAGTCCGCCGGCCGCCAGGCCCTTGGTCAGCCGCGTGCGCGGCCGTAGTTTCCCCAGGCCGCTCGCCCGGTGGGCGCCTCTGGCCCGGTGAGAACGCCCGCCCGTCTCCCGCCACCGCCCTTCCAAGGAAGTCGCTGCGCCCCTTTGGCCGGGCACTGACAGGTCACTCGCCTCGCCCGCAGCTGTGCCCTCCTGAAGCATGGCCTCCATCGCGGCCACCAGTCGGGCCCGCTGGACGACCTTGACCTCGGGGTCCAGCTCCGGCCGGGGCAGCGCGCCCAGACCGTCGGCGAGAGCCAACAGGCGGCCCTGCTCGGTCTGTTCCGTGGCTGCCGGGGCGGGGGCCGGTCCTTCGGGCTGCTCGGCCGCCGTGCCCTGGTCGGACAGCTCCTCCAGGGCCTGGGCGAAGGCGTTCGCCCGCCGGTGCGCCGATACGTTCGCGATCACTGGCGGCACCTCCTCTCGTCATGACGGTCGACTCCCCCGGGGTCCTGGGGGTTGCCCGCCCACGTCCGCACCACCCGAACGAGTGATCAGCGTGGGCCAAGGCGTGACCACAGGGAGCCTGTATCCCGCACAACGAGCGGCTCGGCACTTCGGTTACGGACGCCGGAGCATCCGATCGGAAAGTCAACACGCCGTGACGGAAAGTGAGTTGGACGTGGCCGAGCGTGGGCGGTCAGCGGGCGTCGTCCGGGAGGAGCCGGGCGAGCGTGCGTACGGCGCGGTACTGAAGGGTCTTGATGGCGCCCTCGTTCTTGCCCATCACCCGGGCGGTCTCCGCGACGGAGAGGCCCTGGAGGAAACGGAGCGTGACGCACTCCTGCTGCTGGGGGTTGAGCCGTCGTACGGCGTCGAGGAGGGCGGCGTTGGACAGGGACTCCAGGACGGAGTCCTCGGGGGAGCGCTCGACCTCGTTGGCGTCGAGCATCTCGCCGGTGGTGACCTCCAGGCGGAAGCGGCTGGACTTGAAGTGGTCGGCGACCAGGTTGCGGGCGATGGTGACCAGCCAGGCGCCGAAGTCGCGGCCCTGCCAGGTGAAGGTGCCGATGCGGCGCAGTGCGCGCAGGAAGGTCTCGCTGGTGAGGTCCTCGGCGGTGGCCTTGCCGCCCACGCGGTAGTAGATGTACCGGTACACGGTGTCGCTGTACTGGTCGTAGAGGCGGCCGAAGGCCTCGGCCTCGCCCGCCTGGGCGCGCTCGACGAGGTCCATCATCCGGGCGCTGTCGCTGTCCGCGGCCGGGCGGCGTACGGTCGCGCCGGCGCTCGGGCGTCCGCGTCTGCCCACGGCGGCGGCGCCGCCCTCGGCCAGCGCGTAGCACGGGCCTACGGGGGCGGCGGTGGCGAATGCGGGGCCGGCGTACGCGGTGGGGACGAGGCCGCGCAGCAGGTCGAGGACCGTTGCGCGGAGCGTAGCCAGGCCCGAGGCGTCAACCCCGACGTGTGGGTACACGGGACTCCCAGAGGCAGAGCTTCCATCACGTGCAGTGCGGAACCGTTCACCCGTCGTGGCGACGGAGGGGTACCGGATTGCGTCTGAGGAGAATAACGCTTCGTACAGGCACTGCTACGCCGAGTTGCTCAAATCATCGATTACGTCGCTTCCGTAACCGATTGACGCCCTATCAAGTGTCGGGGAGTGACCGATTGTTGACCGGTCCGGTCCGGGTTCGGTGTCGGTCGGGGGCGTGTTGTGGCGGTGTACCGCCAAGGGGTATGGCCAGGGCGGTGCATGGGTATGTTCGGTCGTTTGATCGGAATCCGGGTGCGTCGCACCCGTGCGACCGATGTGAAGCCCGGCAGGAGGCGTCCGGTCTGTCTCGAACGGGCTCTGGTCACGCTGCGTGCCGGCCGGCCGCGGCGGGCGGCACGCGGGGACGGGTGCGGGGTGCGGTCCGGGGCGCACCCCGCACCCGCCGGGGTGCGCCCCGGGCTCCCCGGGCGCTCTCCTCGACGCGGTCGCGGGATGGCGTCAGCGGCGGCGGCGGTGGAGGGCGATGGCCGCAGCGGTGCCGCCGGCCACCGCGCCCACGCCCGCCGCGGCGGGGATGCCGACCTTGGCGGCCTTGCGGCCGGTGCGGTAGTCGCGCAGGCGCCAGTCCATCTCGCGGGCGTGGCGGCGCAGTTTGGCGTCGGGGTTGATGGCGTAGGGGTGGCCGACCAGCGACAGCATGGGGATGTCGTTGTGGGAGTCGCTGTAGGCGGCGCAGCGGGACAGGTCCAGGCCCTCCGCCGCCGCCAGGGCGCGTACCGCCTCGGCCTTGGCCGGGCCGTGCAGCGGTTCGCCGACCAGGCGCCCGGTGTAGACGCCGTCGACCGACTCGGCCACCGTGCCCAGTGCGCCGGTCAGGCCGAGGCGCCGGGCGATGACCTGGGCGATCTCCACCGGCGCGGCGGTGACCAGCCAGACCTTCTGGCCGGCGTCCAGGTGGGCCTGGGCAAGGGCCCGGGTGCCCGGCCAGATCCGCTCGGCCATGTACTCGTCGTAGATCTCCTCGCCGATGGACTGCAACTCGGCGACCCGGTGGCCCTTGACGATCGACAGAGCCGAGTCCCGGGCGTCCTGCATGTGCTCGGGGTCCTCGACGCCGGCCAGCCGGAACCACGCCTGCTGCCAGGCGAACTTGGCGAGGTCGCGCGTCTCGAAGAACTTCCGCTTGTACAGACCCCGGCCGAAGTGGAACAGCGCCGCGCCCTGCATGACGGTGTTGTCCAGGTCGAAGAAGGCGGCGGCGCGGTCGTCCCCGGGCACGGGGAACTCCGCTTCCTCGGCAGGCGGCGCGACGTTCGTCTCCTGCGAGGACTTGCGCGCGGCCTCCGCCGAGGCCTCGCCTGCCAGCACGCTCCGCGCGGTGGCGGAGCGCCTACGGGGGGTGAGCCATCCGAGAGCGGCCATGCCGTGAGCATAGCCAGTCCGTTCGGCGGTTCCGGGGCCATGAGGTTCGCAGGCCGTGAACTCCGCGCGTCCGTGTCGTCAAGGGGACCACGGGGCCCGGTCCGCGGGAACCGGTGAAAGCGGTCGTGGGGAAGTGGTGACGGCGGATCCCGCGCGGTGGTGGGGGCGGGCCGGAGACGAGTGACAATGGCCGACATGACTCCCCTCTTCCGTCGTAGGCCCCCGGCCCCCGGGGACCGGCTCGTCACGCTCGTCCGCAAGCCCGGCTGTCATCTGTGCGACGACGCCCAGGCCGTCGTCGAGAAGGTCTGCGCCGATCTCGGCGTGCCGTGGGAGCAGAAGGACATCACCGAGGACTCGCGGCTGCACGAGCGGTACTGGGAGCAGATTCCCGTGGTGCTGATCGACGGGGAGCAGCACACCTTCTGGCGTGTGCACGAGGAACGGCTGCGCAAGGCGCTGACCGGCGGGTCTGTCTGACGGTCCGGTCCGGGAACTGACCGACGAGTCCAAACTGGCCGAATGTCGCTTAGGATCGACGGCGACCTGGTCTCGGGGGTGGGGATCGTAGAGGAGCGTGTGCGGTTTTGCCCCCGACAAAGAAGGAACGCGGGTGCGAGTGCGCCGGTTCCCCACATGTGCGCCGGGGGCGCGTGACCCCGGTCACGTTGGCCGGGCAAATCGGACACAATCTTTGTGCACGCGTTCACAAAGACATAGCCTGCTGTCGACGGGGCGGTCCGGGGACGTATGACCGCCCACAGCCCCGCTCTACCCGCAGGAGCACCGTGGCAACTGGCCGAACTCACCGACCGGCGACCCGTAGCCGAGGGATTCCCGAGGCCACCGTCGCCAGGCTTCCGCTGTACCTCCGAGCCCTGACCGCGCTGTCGGAGCGCTCGGTACCCACGGTCTCCTCCGAGGAGCTCGCGGCCGCGGCGGGGGTCAACTCCGCGAAGCTGCGCAAGGACTTCTCCTACCTCGGTTCCTACGGGACCAGGGGCGTCGGCTACGACGTCGAGTATCTCGTGTACCAGATCTCCCGTGAACTGGGGCTCACCCAGGACTGGCCGGTTGTGATCGTCGGTATCGGTAACCTCGGCGCCGCGCTCGCCAACTACGGCGGCTTCGCCTCCCGCGGCTTCCGGGTCGCCGCCCTCATCGACGCCGACCCCGCGATGGCCGGAAAGCCCGTGGCCGGCATCCCGGTCCAGCACACCGACGACCTGGAGAAGATCATCCAGGACAACGGCGTGTCGATCGGCGTGATCGCGACCCCCGCGGGCGCCGCCCAGCAGGTCTGCGACCGGCTCGTCGCCGCCGGGGTGACCTCCATCCTGAACTTCGCGCCGACCGTGCTGAACGTCCCGGAGGGCGTGGACGTGCGCAAGGTCGACCTCTCCATCGAGCTGCAGATCCTCGCCTTCCACGAGCAGCGCAAGGCGGGCGAGGAGTCCGCCGCCGAGACCGCCCTGCCCGGCGCCGCCGCGGCCGCTGCCGCCGCCCGCAAGGCGTCCACCGACCAGGGACCCGACGGGGACGTGCCCGCCGTGATGCCGGCATGAGTCTTCTCGTCGTCGGACTGAGCCACCGCAGCGCCCCGGTCAGCCTGCTGGAGCGGGCCTCGCTGAACACGGACGGCCAGGTCAAGCTGTTGCAGGACACCGTCGCCGCGGAGCCCTCCACCGAGGCCGCGCTCCTGTCCACCTGCAACCGCATCGAGCTGTACGCGGACGTGGACAAGTTCCACGCCGGTGTGGCCGAGCTGTCCACCCTGCTCGCCCAGCACAGCGGCGTCGGTCTGGAGGAGCTCACCCCCTACCTCTACGTCCACTACGAGGACCGGGCCGTCCACCACCTGTTCTCGGTGGCCTGCGGGCTGGACTCCATGGTCGTCGGCGAGGGCCAGATCCTCGGCCAGATAAAGGACTCCCTGGCCCGCGCGCAGGAGCTGCACACCGCCGGGCGCCTGCTGAACGACCTGTTCCAGCAGGCCCTCAGGGTGGGCAAGCGCGCTCACTCCGAGACCGGCATCGACCGCGCCGGACAGTCCCTGGTGACCTTCGGCCTGGAGCAGCTGTCCGCGGGCACGGCCGTCACCGACTGGGCCCGCGGCAAGAAGGCCCTGGTCATCGGCGCCGGCTCGATGTCGTCGCTGGCCGCCGCCACGCTGGCGCGCGCCGGAGTCGCCGAGATCGTGATCGCCAACCGCACCCAGGAGCGCGCCGAGCGCCTGGCCCGGATCCTCACCGAGGGCGACGACACGGACGTGCTGGCCCGCGCGGTACCGATGAACGCGGTACCGCGCGAGCTGACACGTGCCGACGTCGCCGTCTCCTGCACGGGTGCGACCGGGCTGGTGCTGACCGCCGAGTCGATCGCCGCCGCCGTCGAGGGCCGCACGGGCGCGCCCGCCACGGAAGCCGACGGCCAGGGCCCCGCCGAGGACGCCGGGGAGCGTCGTACGGCCGTGAAGGCGGACGTACGCGAGACCCCGCTGCCGCCCGCCGGTGTCGGCGCCGAGGACGGCTGCCCGCTCGACCTGGCCTCCGTGGAGCCCGGCTTCTCCCTGCTGGGCCAGTCCGCCGTCGCCGGCATCGACGCGGCCACCCTGGAGCAGCACGGCACCTGGGTGGACAACGGCACCGTGGACCGCCGGGAGCCCGTCGAGCGGGTCGTCGAGGCCGACGCCGAGCTGATCACCGCGCTCGCCGCGACCGTCGCCACCGTCGGCCGCGTCCCCGAGCTGCGCCGGCCCGAGCCGGTGGCCGTGCCGCCGCGCCCCGAGCCGGTGCTGTTCCTGCTGGACCTGGCCATGCCGCGGGACGTCGACGCGGCCGTGCACCGGCTGGCCGGGGTGCGCCTGGTGGACATCGAGTCGCTCGCGGAGGCGTCCGCGGACGCGCCGATGGCGGCCGACGTCGACCAGGTCCGCCGTATCGTCGCGGGCGAGGTCTCCGACTTCGCGGCGGCCCAGCGGGCGGCACACATCACACCCACCGTCGTCGCCCTGCGCACCATGGCCGCCGACGTCGTGGCCAGCGAGATCGCCCGCCTGGAAGGGCGGCTGCCCGGCCTGGACGGCAAGCACCGGGCGGAGATCACGCAGACCGTGCGGCGCGTCGTCGACAAGCTGCTGCACGCGCCGACCGTCCGGGTCAAGCAGCTCGCGGCCGAACCCGGCGGCGCCGGGTACGCGGACGCGCTGCGCACCCTGTTCGACCTCGACCCGGAGACGGTGGCCTCCGTCTCCCGGGCCGACGAAGACTCCGAGAAGAACGGCAAGAACCGAGGGCCGGCATGAGTACCAAGGCACTGAAGCTGGGGACCAGGCGGAGCAAACTCGCCATGGCCCAGTCCCGGCAGGTGGCGGACGCCGTGAGCCAGGTGACCGGACGGCCCGTCGAGCTCGTCGAGATCACCACCTACGGCGACGTCTCCCGCGAGCACCTGGCGCAGATCGGCGGCACGGGCGTGTTCGTCGCGGCGTTGCGCGAGGCGCTGCTGCGGGGCGAGGTGGACTTCGCGGTTCATTCGCTCAAGGACCTGCCCACCACGCAGCCCGACGAGCTGGTCCTGGCCGCGATACCCGAGCGCGAGGACCCGCGTGACGTGGTCGTCGCCCGGGACGCGCTGAAGTTCACCGACCTGCCCCGCGGCGCGCGGATAGGCACCGGCGCGCCGCGCCGCATGGCCCAGCTGAACGCGTACGCCCGCGCCCACGGCCTGGACATCGAGACGGTCCCGATCCGGGGCAACGTCGACACCCGCATCGGATACGTGCGCGGCGGCGAGCTGGACGCGGTCGTGCTGGCCGCGGCCGGCATGAACCGGATCGGCCGCAGCGACGAAGTGACCGACTTCCTGTCGGTCGACACGGTTCTGCCCGCCCCCGGCCAGGGGGCCCTGGCGATCGAGTGCACCGCGGGCAACGCGGAACTCCTCGCCGCGCTCGCCCAGCTCGACGACCCGTTCACACGGGCCGCCGTGACGGCCGAGCGGTCACTGCTCGCCGCCCTGGAGGCCGGTTGCAGCGCCCCTGTGGGCGCCTTGGCCGACCTTCTGGCCGACGGGCAGACTGTCAAGGAAATGCGCCTGCGCGGCGTCGTCGGCACCCCCGACGGCACCACGCTGGTGCAGCTGTCCACCACCGGTCCCGTGCCCCGGACGCACGACGATGCGAGGGCACTCGGTCGCGAACTCGCCACCGAGATGCTCGCCCAGGGCGCGGCCGGTCTGATGGGGGAGCGAGCACATTGAGCCCCACCACCCTTCCTGCCGCCGGTCCGGAGCACGGGCACGTCACCTTCCTCGGTGCCGGACCCGGGGATCCGGGACTGCTGACATTGCGCGCCGTCGAGGCACTGGCGAACGCGGACGTCCTCGTCGCCGAGCACGAGGTGCTCGACGTCGTACGCACGCACGCCCGCCAGGGCGTCGCCGTCGTGCACACGGACACGGATCCCTCGTCGGACCCTGTTCCGGGCACGGGCACGCCCCAGCTCACAGTCGTTGACAGCACGTCAACAACCGTCGGAGCCCCCGCGGTGCGGGATGCCGCACATCTTGTCATGGAGGCCGCACGGGGCGGCAGGCGGGTCGTCCGTGCGGTGTCCGGGGACCCGGGACTGGATACGGACGCCGCCGCCGAAATGCTCGCCTGCGCCGCGGCCGGGGTGCCCTTCGAGGTCGTCCCCGGCATCGCGACCGCCGTCGGCGTGCCCGCGTACGCCGGTGTGCCGCTGCGCGACGCCGGGGGCGCCGACGTACGGTTCGTCGACGCCCGCACCGCCTCAGGCCGCTGCTGGACGGAGGTCGGCGCCTCGGACTGCACGGTCGTGATGTCCACGACGCTGGACTCGGTGGCCGCGGCGGCCGGGGAACTGGTGTCGGCCGGCCGCAAGCCGGACACCCCGATGACGGTCACCGTCGCCGGTACGACCACCCGCCAGCGCACCTGGAACGCCACCCTCGGCACGGTCGCGCAGACCCTGAAGCAGGCCAAGGTCCTGCCGTCCCCGGACGGCGGCCGGCCGGTGATAGCGGTGGTCGGTGAGCGCAGCGCCGCCGCGCGGCGCGAGCAGCTCTCCTGGTTCGAGTCCAAGCCGCTGTTCGGCTGGAAGGTGCTCGTGCCGCGCACCAAGGAGCAGGCCGCATCGCTCTCCGACCAGCTCCGCTCCTACGGGGCCGTGCCGCACGAGGTGCCCACGATCGCCGTGGAGCCGCCGCGCACCCCCCAGCAGATGGAGCGCGCCGTCAAGGGCCTGGTCACCGGCCGCTACGAGTGGATCGCGTTCACCTCGGTCAACGCGGTCAAGGCGGTCCGCGAGAAGTTCGAGGAGTACGGCCTGGACGCCCGCGCGTTCGCCGGCATCAAGGTCGCGGCGGTCGGGGACCAGACGGCCAAGGCCCTGATCGCCTTCGGCGTGAAGCCCGACCTGGTGCCCAGCGGCGAGCAGTCGGCGGCGGGTCTCCTGGAGGACTGGCCGCCCTACGACCCGGTGTTCGACCCGATCGACCGCGTCTTCCTGCCGCGCGCCGACATCGCCACGGAGACCCTGGTGGCGGGCCTGATCGAGCTGGGCTGGGAGGTCGACGACGTCACGGCGTACCGCACCGTGCGCGCCTCGCCGCCCCCGGCGGAGACTCGCGAGGCGATCAAGGGCGGCGGCTTCGACGCGGTCCTGTTCACGTCCTCGTCGACGGTCCGGAACCTCGTCGGCATCGCGGGCAAGCCGCACAACGTGACCGTGATCGCCTGCATCGGCCCGGCGACCGCCAAGACGGCCGAGGAGCACGGCCTGCGGGTGGACGTCATGGCCCCGGAGCCGTCGGTCCACAAGCTGGCGGAGGCGCTGGCCGACTTCGGCATGAAGCGGAGGGCCGCCGCCCTGGAGGCCGGCGACCCGGTGACGCGGCCCAGCGAGCGGCGGCCGGGGGCGCGGAGGCGTCGGTCGACGACCTGAGGCGGGTTTCGAGGCGGTTGGAGCGCCCTTGCGGGGCGCTCCAACCGCTTTTCAGCGCCCGGTGGCGGCGTACGGCAGGAAGGTCGCCCAGGCGGCGGGGGCGAGGGTGAGGCGGGGGCCGGTGGGGTTCTTGGAGTCGCGGACGAGGACGTGGTCCCGGTCGGGGGCGGCCACCTCGACACAGTCGGGGCCGTCAGGCGTGCTGTAGCTGCTCTTTATCCACTCCAGCTTCATGTCTCTCCAAGCACTTTCTCGATGAAGGCCAGTGACTCACGAGGGGTGAGAGCCTGTGCGCGGATGATCCCATAGCGGATGTCCAGCACCTGAACTTCTTTCGGGTCGGTGATCACGCGGCTGACGAGTTGGACCTCGTTGTGTCCGACAGTGCTGCCATCCCGCAGCCGCAGCAGCCTGAACGAGCCCGCCAGACCGGCGTTGTCCTCGCGGTCCATGGGCAGGACCTGCAAGTCGACGTTCCTGAACCGACCGACGGCCAACAGGTGTTCGAGCTGCCTTCGCATGACCATCCTGCCACCGACCGGGCGTCGCAGCGTCGACTCGCATTGGACGAAGCTGAAGACGCGCAAGGGCGCTTCGGCGAGGATCTCCTGACGCGCCAGGCGGGCGGCCACCTGCTGTTCCAACTCCTCCTCCGTGAACGGTGGCCGCCGGGTGGCCATCGACGCACGCACGTACTCCTCCGTCTGCAACAACCCATGGACGACGGAGTTGTTGTAGGCGCACAGCTCAGTGGCCTCTGCCTCCAGTTTCTTCAGACCCCGCACCTTCTTCGGATACCGGACCTCCGCCACGTCCCTCTTCATCGCTGCGATCCGGCCACCCGCGCCCAGCACCTCGTCCGCGCTGTCCAGGTACTCCGCCCGGGGAATCCGCCGCCCCCGCTCCACCGAGGAGACCAGTTCCTCCCCGTACCCGATCGCGGCCCCGAACTCGGCCTGGGTGAGCCCGGCCGCCTCCCGCCACAGCTTCAGCTGCCGTGAGACCGTCCGCATCACCGCCCCGGCCTCGTCGTCCTCCAGCCCCGCGTCCCAGTCGCTCACGTCCGTCGCCCTCCCGACACCAGTCACCCCGTACGGCCCGGACGGAGCCGGACACCACACGGACAGCCCCGGTCCGCACGGGCCGCCGTTCTTCACAGGCTATGCGCGCCCGGACACGCTGAGTAACGTGAACGAGCAAATCTCCACCCTCCACATTCCTGCGCGTCAGTTCTGCGTGACCCTCTCCGCGACCCGGCGCGGCGCCCGCCTCGGCCGGCTGCTCGCGACCGAGCAACTGCGCTCCTTGGGGCTGCCGTTGGATCCCGCCCGGCTGATCGTCGCCGAACTGACGGCGAACGCCGCGCTGCACGGCAGGGTTCCCGGCCGGAGCTTCCGGCTCGCCCTCGCGGTGACGGCCGGGGGAGTGCTGCGCATCGAGGTCACCGACACACGCGGCGACGCACTGCCCGCCCGGCGGGCGTCCGCCACCGGACCGGCCGAGACCGGCTACGGCCTGCTGCTGGTCGAGGAGTTGGCGGACCGCTGGGGCGTACGGACCGGCCCGGCGCCGTGCACGACGGTGTGGGCGGAACTCGACCCGGCCGGGCGGTCCACGCACTTCGCACCGGAGCCGGGAAGTGCGTGACCGGTGACGCGGGACCCCAGGGTTCGGCGGTGAGAGACCAAAGAACCCAGGGAAACAGTTCTCAGGCATCATCGGTTTTCATCGGCTTCGTCGTAGTCGTCGAGGGGCTCCCCGGCGGGGCAGTCGCGGCAGGTGCCGTCATGCCGCGCAGCAGCGGAAGACATGCCAGCAGCAGGACCCCGGCCATGAGCCAGGGCGTGTCCAGGCCCTCGCGCCGCGCCAGGGTGCCGCCGAGCGCCGCGCCCAGCGGCATGGTGCCCCAGGCGGCGAGCCGGTACCCACTGATGACTCGGCCCAGCATGTCCGCCGGGGCGAGCCGCTGCCTCAGTGACACGGTGCACACGTTCCACAGCACGACGGCGGCGCTGTTCACCGCCAGCATGATCCCGACCAGGGGCCACCACGGCAGTACGGCGACGACGAGATAGCTCATCGCCGACCCGCTGACCGAGAGCACGAGACTGCCCCGGGTGCCGAGCCTGCGGGCCGCTCGGGCCGCTGTCCTCGCCCCCGCGAGGCTGCCCAGCGCCGCCGCCACGAGCATCAGGCTGTAGCCGTAGGACGGTAGCCCCAGCCGTCGCTCGACGTACACCACGAGGATGGCGTAGACCGCCTGCTGTCCGATGCCGAGGACAGCGACGACCACCATCAGGCGGCGGAACACCATGTGCCGTGCGAGCAGAGCCAGCCCGGCCCAGCTGTCGCGGAGCACGCCCGCAATGCCGCGGCGGGCGCGTTCGTCCCCGTCCGCGCGCACGCCCCAGGCCCGGGTGGGAAGGCTCCGAAGCAGTGCCGCGGAGCCGAGGAAGGTGAGTGCGTCCAGCAGGAACGGCAGCGGCTGCCACACCGCCCACAGCGCGGCGCCCAGGGGCGGTCCCAGAAATCCGGTACCGGTGATCTGTGCTGCGATGATCCGCGCGTTGGCCGGCTCCAACTCGTGGTCGGCAGCCAGTGCGGGCACGATCGCCTGGGCCGCGCCGTCGAAGAAGATCTCCGCGATGCCCGACACGAAGGCGATCGGGACCAGGACCGCGACGGGTGCTGCGTGGACCGTCGCCAGCACGCCGAGCAGCGCCAGCATCAGGCAGCGCGCCAGATCGGCGCCGACCATGGCCCGGCGACCGGGCATGCGGTCCACCAGGGTGCCGATGACCGGTGCCAGGAGCCACGCGGCCCGGCCCGCGGCCGCGACCACCGAGACCCGGAACGGGTCACCGTCGGTGACCTCCGCCGCGAGCAGCGGCAGCCCGGCGTACCGTGCGCCGTCCCCCACCGCGCTGAGCGCGTTGGCCCTGACGAGCCGGCGCAGGAGCGCGGCTCCGGAGCGGTCGGGGGCGGATTCGGAGCGCAGGCCGGCGTCAGTCATCGATTTCCGTCACCCCGTGGCCGACAGCGCGGGCGCGTCCGCGCCCCTCCGGGGCCAGGGCCTTGATGCGTACAGGAAGCCTGGTTCCGCGAGTTCGCACGCCACGCCGGCCGAGGCGGTCGGCCACCGGCCGTCGCCGGGCAGGCGTGCGGCGAACTCCCGCGGTCCGGACTCCGCTTCGCGCATGTACCGGACCGGTCGGCCCAGCGCGTCGAGCCGCACGGTGTTGCCCGTCACCGGGCGAGTGCGGTACGGCGCTGTCATGGTCCGCGGTGTCGAGCACCGCCGGTTCGTGGCGCCCCCACCCGGAGGCGGACGCGGGTCCGCCCACCGGGTACCCCAGTGTTGCTCCATCCATCGACCTGAGCATGCCACGCCGGACCGACGGCTCGACCAGGTGTCGCCCCTGTGAAGGGGACGGCGCGGCGCCGCCGTCCTCCCCCCGCGTTCCACGGCAGGGGGCAGGAGGTGCACGATGGCGTCGCCCGGTGCTCGTCGGCCGCTTGCACCGCGGTGGCGGCGCATCGCAGAGGTTCGGCGTCGGGCGCCTGCGGGCAGGCAGGCAGGACGGTCGGCGGTCAGACCAGCGTGGTGATGCAGAACGGGTGGCCGGCGGGGTCCAGGAGGACTCGCCAGCGGTCGGGGGACGGCTGGTGGTCGGGCTTGGCGGCGCCCAGGGAGAGCAGGCGGGACTCGGCGGCCTCCAGGTCGTCGACGCCCACCTCGAGGTGGGCCTGCTTCTCCTGCGCGGGGTCCGGCCAGGTGGGGCGGCGGTAGTCGGTGAGGCGGTTGAAGCCCAGGCCGGGCGCGCCCTCCCGGGCGAGGAAGACGAAGTCGTCGGTGGAGAAGGCGACGGGCAGGCCCAGGGCCTCCCCGTAGAAGCGGCCCAGTTCGGCGGGGTCGGGGCAGTCGAAGGTGACCGCCGCGTAGCGGAACGTGGGCGCGGAGGCGGTGTTCTCAGTCGTCATGCGCAGGACCGTAGGCCATGACCCGGACAGTTCCGGTCCTCATCCTGACCCGTCCGTGGAAGACTTCCGAGAGTGATCAGTGCCTCCGTCCGTCTGCTCCGGCTGGTCTCCGTGCTGGCCGCCCGGCCGTCGTGGACCTGTGCCGAGCTGGCCGAGCGGATCGGGGTCACCGAGCGCACGGTGCGGCGCGACGTCGCCAGGCTGCGGGAGATCGGCTACGTCGTCGAGTCCGAGCCCGGTCCGTGGGGCGGTTACCGGCTGCGGGCCGGCTCCCGGGTGCCGCCGCTGATCCTCGACGACGAGGAGGCCCTCGCCGTGGCCGTGGGGCTGCGCGAGGCGGCGCTGAGCGGCGCTCTGGGCGGTGACCAGGCTGCGCTGTCGGCCCTGCTGAAGCTGCGGCAGGTGCTGCCGCGGCGGATCGCGGACCGGTTGGGCGAGATGGATGCCGCCTTCGTGCACACCCCGCGAGCCAGCGAGCCGCAGATCGCGCCGAGCATGCTGCTGGACCTGGCCGCCGCGTGCCGCCGGGGCGAGCGCGCCCGCCTGTCGTACCGGGACGTGCAGGGACGGGCCACCGTCCGGGACGTCGACCCCTACCGTCTCGTCCACACCGGACGCCGCTGGTACTTCGTCGCCCGGGACGTGGCACGCGACCAGTGGCGTACCTTCCGGGCGGACCGGGTCGCGCGGCTCCAGCCGACCGGGCAGCCTGTGGAACTGGCCGACCCGCCCGACCCCGCTCAGCTGGTCTCCCGCTCCACGGCCAACGGCCCCTACCCGCTGAGCGCGACGATCCGGCTGGCCCTGCCCCTGGACGAGGCGCTGCGCGTGATCCCGGCGACGGTCGGCACGCACCGGCCGGAGGGTCCGGACGCCACGATCGTCGACGTCGGCGGACCCGACGCCGACGGGCTCGCCCGGTACCTCGCCGGCCTGGCCGTACCCCTGCGGGTGCTGGCCCCCGACGCCGTACGCCACGCCCTGGCGCGCCGTACCCGGGAGCTGCTGGAGCTCAACGCGGACGACGAGGCGTGCGCGGGCGACCGACTCGGCGTCGGCAAAGGCACGGGAGCGGCGGGCGTAGCGTAGAGGGCATGACGAAGTACGGATCCTTTCCCGGTACGCGTCCTCGTCGGCTGCGTACCACCCCCGTGATGCGCCGCATGGTCGCCGAGACGCGACTGCACCCGGCGGACCTGATCCTGCCCGCGTTCGTGCGGGAGGGTGTCAGCGAGCCCGTGCCGATCGCGGCGATGCCCGGGGTCGTGCAGCACACCCGGGACACCCTGAAGAAGGCCGCTGCCCAGGCGGTGGAGGCCGGGATCTCCGGGATCATGCTGTTCGGCGTGCCGGAGGAGTCCAAGAAGGACGCCCTCGCGACGGCCGGGACCGATCCGGAGGGGATTCTCCAGGTCGCGCTGCGCGACGTGCGGGCCGAGGCCGGGGACGAGCTGCTCGTCATGTCCGACCTGTGCCTGGACGAGTTCACCGACCACGGGCACTGCGGCGTCCTGGACGCCGAGGGCCGCGTCGACAACGACGCCACCCTGGAGCGGTACGCCGAGATGGCCCAGGTGCAGGCCGACGCCGGCGCCCATGTCGTCGGGCCCAGCGGGATGATGGACGGGCAGATCGGTGTCATCCGTGACGCGCTGGACCAGATCGGGCGGGAGGACGTGGCCATCCTCGCCTATACGGCCAAGTACTCCTCCGCCTTCTACGGGCCCTTCCGGGAGGCCGTCGGCTCCTCGCTGAAGGGCGACCGCAAGACCTACCAGCAGGACCCGGCGAACCTGCGCGAGTCGCTGCGCGAGCTGGCCCTCGACCTGGAGGAGGGGGCGGACATGGTGATGGTGAAGCCTGCCGGTCCCTACCTGGACGTCCTCGCCCGGGTCGCCGACGCCGTGGACGTGCCCGTCGCCGCCTACCAGATCTCCGGCGAGTACTCGATGATCGAGGCCGCCGCCGAGAAGGGCTGGATCGACCGGGACCGCGCCATCATGGAGACCCTGACCGGCATCAAGCGGGCCGGGGCGCGGAACATCCTCACCTACTGGGCCACCGAGGTCGCGCAGAAGCTGCGCTGAGCCGGGGCCGTGGCGGGGCACGGCTGCCGCACGGTGTGCGAGGGGCCCTCGTCGCGCAGGCCCTCGCCGTCGTGGCAGGCCGTCAGGGCGCCGGTCGCGAGGGCGACAAGGGCCGCGGCCGCGGCCAGTCGGCGGGTACGGACAGTGCGTGCGGGCATCGTCGGGGTCCGAGGTCGTACAGGCATGCCGACAGCCTCGCCCGTGACCCGCCTCGCGCGCCACAGCCTGCCGCGGATGCGGGACGCCGGGACGGCCGAACCAGCTTTGAGCTGCGGGAACGCCCTCCCGCTCGAACGCGGTCCGGGACGCCCGCAGCACCGGGCACAGCAGTCGCCGGCGACCGACTCGACCCGCGCCTACGGGCGGTGCCCATCTCCGGCGGAGGCCGGGTGGAGGCCGGGCCCCGGCCGCCCCTGGCCGGGACCCTGATGGTGGTACCCGCGATGGTCAGGTGAGGGTCGTGGACCCGTGCTGTGCCGCACAGGTGCTGAACAGTTCAGCATTGCCAGAGGAAGGACCCTTTCCCGCAGGGCGTGCAGGCGAAGGCGTACCCTCGGCCGCCTCCACCGAAGTTCATCGATGTCCGATGGTCGTGTCCTTCTTCCAGCTGAGCCACGAAACCCATCGCGCGGCCGCACGAAGGACACGCGGGAGTCTCGTCGGCCTGCAGCCACGACGGAGTCCCGGCCAACTGACCGAGGACATCCCGCACAGGTCGGCCGTGGGCCTCGGACCAATGGCTTCGCGCCGTGTGATAGTCGTCCTCGGCCACGACCGCGCAGTCGATGCCGCACGTCTCCGGAGCAACGGTCACGCCATCCGTCGGCACGACGACGGCCGCGAGACCGGATCTCGGGAAGAGGAAGGCTCGGTTGCCACCGGCGAGGGAATCCCACTCCTCACACAGCCCAGGGTCGTTCTGGCACATGAAGACGGACAGGATGTGCCGTGCGTCCACGACCGAACCCGAACCCTGAGCGTCGGGGCCGTCCACCGGCAACTGGGCGAGAAACATCATCGGCCCGGAGCAGGCGGCGCACAACGGCCAGGTAAAGGCGTCGGGCGCCAAGGGGATTCCGCCCGTGCGCGCCACAGGAGCCCGATCACCGACCGGACCGGCGTACGTCATCAGTGTGGTCATGGCGGTGACCCTAATGCCCGACGAGCAGTCGGCGGCGCCTCCCGGCGGGGTGGTGGAGCCGCCGTCGTGGTCGAGGGCGGCTCCAGGACCGTCACCCGGTCTCAGGGAAAGCGGCCCGTCCGGGTTCGCCGTCCTGGGCACCATCAAGTCTCCGTGGGAGTTAGGTTGTTGAAGATCAGCCGCAACTGTCAGGGAGACGCTCATGTCCGGTGACGCCCTCAGTCAGGACCCCGCCGAGCTGCGAAGGAGGATCGACACCGGCAAGGCTCATCCCGCCCGGGTCTACGACGTCTTCCTCGGTGGCAAGGACCACTACCCGGCCGACCGCGCCGCGGCCGCCGCCGGGCTCGCCGCCAATCCGCGCGGCTATCTCGACGTACGGCACAACCGCGACTTCCTGCGGCGCGCCGTGACCACGCTGTCCACCCAGGACGGCATCCGCCAGTTCCTGGACATCGGCACCGGCCTGCCCACGTCGGAGAACGTCCACCAGATCGCCCAGCGGATCAACCCGGACTCCCGGGTGGTGTACGTCGACAACGACCCCGTGGTCCTCGCCCACGCCCGCGCGCTGCTGACCAGCGGCCCCGAGGGCCGTACCGACTACATCGACGCCGACCTGAGGAACCCGGCGCACATCCTCGAACAGGCCGCCAGGACCCTCGACTTCGACCAGCCGATCGCACTGTGCCTGGTCGCGATCCTGCACTTCGTCGAGGACGCGGAGGCGTACGGCATCGTGCGCGAACTCGTCGAAGCTCTGCCCTCCGGCAGCCGGCTGGTCCTCAGCCATCTCACCGAGGACCTCAACCCGGAGAACATCCGTGCGGTGCAACGCACCTACACCGAACGGGGCTTCACGTTCGTGCTGCGCTCCAGGGCCGAGGTCGAGCGCTTCTTCACGGACAGCGGCCTGAAGCCGGTGGAGCCCGGAGTCGTCCCCGCCCACCACTGGCGCCCCGACCACGCGGCCCCCGTGCCCGAGCAGCCGGAAGCCTCCTACCTCAAGGGTCTCGAGGACATCGAGAAGGTCCGTTACGCCGACATCAACGACGTGACGGATGCCGACATCAACGTCTACGCGGCACTGGGCCGCAAGGCGTAGGACGCGAGCCGGAGGCCGGGCGGCGGTCGGGCCCCGTCCGCCCCTGGGAAAGGGGGCCGGGGCCCGGTGGCGTGCGCAGGGGTCAGCCGAAGGCCTTGACCGCGTTCCAGTCCACGCCGGGGCTGTCGCTGCGGGTTGCAGGAGCTCTTCCGCACCCGGCAGCGTACGTTCGCAAGGGTGACGGCGACCTGTCACGGATGGCTTGCCGGGACAGGTGTCCAGCCGAGGTGCCCCTCGACGGCGGGATGCCGGTCCGGCGGACAACGGCCTCCGGCCTGGGGGCTCTCGAGGACATCGACGAAGTGCGTCACGCCGACATCAACGATGTGACGGACGCCGACATCGACGTCTACGCGGCCGTGGGCCGCAAGGCCCGGCAGGACTCGAGGCCGACGCGCCGAAGTGTCAGGTGTAGATGCCGCCCTCGAGGTTGTCGAACAGTTCCACCCACTCGCTGTACTCGTGGGCGAAGGGCAGTGGGTCGGTGAGACGGATGTCCGCCGTCATGGCGTCGACCTCGCGCTTACGGCGTGCGTACTCCACGTCCTCGTCGTCCTCGTCCTCGCCGCGGCTGTAGGAGTCGATGTAGCCCAGGAAAGAGATCATGGTCCTGGCGAGCGAGGAGACGTCGCCGTGGACCGGGATCGCCTCCTTCGCGGCATCGGTGTACTGATACACCAGCCCGGTCGCCGGGTCGACGACGACCGCGTTGATGGGGAAATTACCGATCTTGACGACCTTCTCCACTCCGTCGGGGAAGGTCCAGCCCTGTTCCGCACGCTCCGCGCAGTCCCAGACGAAGCCGGCGTCGTATTCCGCGGGCAGGCCGAACGAGAGCTCGAAGTCCTCGGCGCCGGGGAGTCCGACGCGGGCGAGGAAGTCGAGGGTCTCGCCGGAGAAGCCGTACCGCACGGCTGTCGCTTCGGGCAGCCGGAACACGTTGTCCGCGCCGACTACCTCCACCAACGCATCGTGATCGACGTCGAAGAGCATCTGTCAGCCCCGCTTGCCTTTCCTCGCGGCTTCCATGGCCGCACCGTCCGACTCCGTCATCATCCCCGCACCCAGGCCGTGCTGATTGTGCCAGGCCTCCAGGTTCCTTCTGTACGCCCGGTGCTCACCGTCGATGCTGTAGGAACTCGGGCGCTTTCCGTCGACGGGGGACTGGTCGTAACTGTGCGAGTGGGTGACCTGCTGGTCCTCTCCGAAATGCTCGGCGAGCCACTGGTCGCACCAGGAACTCGAGTCCTGACAAGGTTCCCGTTCCGTGTAGAGGGACTGTATTCCGTCCGGGTTGCCGTCTCTGAGCACCGGGTACCCGATGGTCCGCTCGGAGTGGACTCCCTTGCTGTGGCCGACCAGGATGAACGATTCCCCATTGGAGTCGACATAGTGCGCGGCAGCGTAGTTGCCGCCGCCGTAGTCCTTTTTGCTGTACCGCGCCAACTGGGTGGCGTACGCCAGGTCGCTGGTCTCGTCCGGGTCCAGCCGTCTGGATGTGACCTTCGGATTGTCGGGTGAGGGGGTCAGCGGAAAGGGGTTGGCTCCCTTGTCCGTCGAGCGGTGCCGCCAGACCCTGCCGTCGCTGCCCACGATGTCCGGCAGCCCTGCCTCATCGCCCCTGATGCGCGTGGGCGTCCTGCCGTCGGCGTGCAGCCGCTCGACGGTCCCGTCCGCGTTGAGCAGGTACGTCCTGACACTGTTGGCGCGCTCCCCGATCTGGACGTCCTTGCCCTTGTGCAGGCGGGAGGTCGCCTTCACTCGGTCCGGCACCGTCTCGGTGACGTGTTTGGCGATCTTGGCGAGGGCTTTCTCGGAGCCCTTCAGCGCCCCGTCGAGGACGGAGTCGAAGGTCTGTGTGAAGGGGTCCTTGCCCTTGGTCCGCCCGAAGGCGCCCTTGGCGCGGCCGAGCGGGGTGGAGCTGGCCAGGTGGAGTTCGCTGCCGTGGCCGGAGACCTTGCCGGCTCCGTCCTCGAACTCCATGTGGTCGATGAAGAGGTCCGCGTCGGGCCCCCCGCCGCCGCTCGCGGAGGCGAGCTCCCAGCCGCTCGCCCCGCCGGCGGAGGCCAGTTGCATGCCTCCGTGACCGTGCTTGCCGCCGTCGGCTCCGCTTCCGGGCGCCGGGGGGAGCGAGAACGCGCCCTCGGCCAGGTCCAGCACGGCGTCCTCGACCATCGCCTCCAGCTTGGCGTTGACCGGTGCGGTGACGCGGGCGACCAACTCGTCCACGATCCGATCGGCCGCCTCGTCGATGATGCGTTTCACCAACTGCCGCATCGCCGCCGTCTCCGCGGCCCCGAGGACCGCGGACAGGCCGCCGGTGACGAATGCCAGACCGACCGAGAGGCCCACCGAACCGGCCATGACGGCGAGTTCGGCCTCGGCCTTGGTCTTCATCCCGAAGATGATGTCCGCGACCACGTCGCAGGCGTCGGCGAACAGGCGTGCCAGTTCCGGGACCTTGTCCAGGTGGCCGGCCTTCACCTGCGACCAGTGCTTCTCCATCGCGTCGACGGCCCACCCCTGGGACGAGGCGAGTATGCGGCCCACCGCCTTGTGGGCGTCGGCGCCGTGACCCTCGAACTTGTCGGCGAAGTCCCGCATGGCATCGGCCATGTCGCGGTAGTCGTCCTCGTCGACGTTCGGAAAATTGATGCCGATGAAGTCCAGGACCTCATCCAGCCAACCGGGCAGCGTGTACCCCATCCCCCGTGACGCCCCCTCGCCCTCCCGATCTCCATATGAGTACGAAAACCCTAACGACAAGGGGGCGTTGGAGCGCAAGACGGCGTGGTGGCTCTATGGCACGGTTGTGACAACGCTTCCGCGATTCAGGCGGGACGCAGGCACACCATCATGTCGTCCGTGCCGACCAGCAGCATCCCCGAGGCCGTCGCTGCCAGCGAGCGCACGGGAGGTCCCGGCCGGTAGGTGCGGACCGCGGCGTCGCCGTCCAGGTCGTGATGCTCGACCAGCCCGTCCGCCCATCCGATGGCGAGCACCGGGCCGTTCTCCGTGTTCGCCGCCGCCAGGGCCGTCACCGGGCACGGCCGGGACCGGAGGGGAGTGGCGAGCGGTTCGGTCCCGGGACCCCAGGCCCGCACGGTTCCGTCGGAACCGCCGCTGTAGACCAGGGGGAGGGTCGCACCGTCCGCCGGCAGGGGAAGGTCCAGCGCCGCCAGGGCGGTCACACCGCCTTCGTGCGGACGGACAGTCCACAGTCCGTCCCCCTGTCCGTCCGCCGCGAAGGCGTGCACCCGGCCCGTCGCACTCCCGACGGCGAGCAGTCCGGCACAGACCGCCGACGCCGTCGAGGGTTCCTCCGGCCGGGATGTCGCCGCCGACACCAGCCGTTCGAGAGGAGTCGGGCCGTCCTCCAGCAGCGCCGACAGGCCTGTGGCCCTCGGTACGGAGGGGCTGCGCCGGGTGTGCAGACGGCCCTGTATGTCCAGGATCAGCACGTCTCCCTCGGGTGTGGCGGCGAGCGCGCGGATCTGCGGGACCGGCTTCGGCAACCGGCCGACCGGAGCGGCGCCCGACTCGTCGAGCAGACGGACCGTGCCCTGGTGATCGGCGACGAGCACCTTTCCGGCGAGCAGCCCACGCCCGGCCGCCAGCGCACAGGCCGGTCCCGGCCACGGTGGGCGGACGTCACCGCGCACTCTGCGCCAGGCGACCCGCCACGCGGCCCCGCCGGCGAGATCGGCGAGCTCCTCCTGGATCCGCGGGTCGGCATCGTCTCCCAGCGCCGCCAGGAGTACGACGGCCCGGTCGGCGGCCGTCTGTTCCCGGGTCAGGGACGCTCCTGCCCGCAGCCATGCCGTGCGCAGCCCCCCATGATCCCGCTCGGAGCGCTCGTAGCGGACGGACACCTGCCACGGGTCCGCGGCGCAGACCGCGGCAGGGTCGTTCAGGCCGACGGCCGGCCTCGACGTAAGCGGCGCACTCCCGTCCGCCGCCCTGCGGCCGGAGGGCTGCGTGGCGGCCCAGGCCGCGTACCGCTCCGGGTCCGTCCACCGTGCCTCGTCGAGGTCCATGACGGCCGGGCGGGCCGCCATGAGGCTCTGGACCTCGCCGCTCTCGCTCCGCACCTCGGTGATCAGCCGGACGTGCGCCAGGCCCACGAGGAGGAGAACGAGTTCGGCGATGCCCGCGGGATCCGCCGCCGCATGCAGTTCCGGCAGCACGATCACCGTGCGGCGCCTGTCGGCGGCCAGCGCGCTCACCAGCTCACCCGGGGTGCGGGCGGCCACCGAGAGCTGCTGGGCCAGGGTCCAGGCGGCGGTCAGTGCGGTGAGTCCGGCGAGTGGCACGAAGGCGTGCACGCGGCGGTCGGGCCGTGTTCCCTCCCGCGTCCCGTGCGCGATCAGCCAGGCCAGCAGGCTGGACTTGCCGCATCCCGTGCTCCCGGTCACGACGCACATCCGTGGTGCGTCCGCATCCGCCAGCCAGACCAGTAAGGCGGAGGCGGCCGGTTCACGCCCCGCCGCGGGGCGCTCCCACTTCCGGTCGGTCACCGGCGTCCCTCCTGCTCGGCCGCGCGCGTGATCAACTCCTGGAGACCCGCTTCCCGGGACTCGGCGGTGGAGCCGTAGTCGAAGCTGTGGGTGAACTCCGCGTGCGGGAAGGTGGCCTGGAGCCAGACCGCACAGTAATGGCCCGGCAGCATGCAGGGCTCCAGTTCGCAGTAGACGCGCCGCACCTGCTCCGGCGTGACACCCTCGGCCCGCAGGCGTTCCCAGACGAGTTCCTCCGGGTGCGCACGGCCGGGTCCCGTCGCGTCGGTGACGATCTGCTTGGCGCCGCGTGCGTCGACGTACTCGAAGGCCGACGAGAAAGGGAAGTTGAGGGTGTGCCGGACGTCGTCCAGCACCCTCGGCCACCAGTTCTCCCGCTCCGCGAAGGCGGCGGCGTCGATCTGCCGCAGTTCGGCGTTCAGCTCACGGAACGCGGCGGCGGCCACCGGAAGACTCGTCGAGGCGGCGATCACCGGCAGCCGCCGGTCGAGTGCCGTGAGCGAGGCGTCGAAGACAGGGACGCCGGAGTTGACGAACATGTCGTCCGCCTCCCACCCCAGGAACACCGCCTGCACCGCCCCGTCCGGTCGTACGCACAGGTGGGCCAACGGGTCCGTGCCGATGCGCAGCCAGTTCTCCCGTCCGGCGGGCGCGGACAGCCCGTGGTGCCCGGCGGCCATTCCCAGGGTCAGTCCGTCGGTCTCTCCCGCCGCGGCGAAGTACGGCGCCACGTGGAGCGGAACCCCGGTGCCCGCCAGCGCCTCGCGGGCCGCGTCGGGCAGCTGCACCCGGTAGGAGGCCGGCACCGTGAACCGGCGCATGCCGTCCTCGCCGAAGTGGGCCACGGACGGATCGGGGACGCGCTCGGGCATCGGGCTGCCTTTCGGTCTGTGGAGACGGGTCTCCACAGACCCTAAGGGCTGCGTGTCAGAGTCGCTCCGGCGTCCTGATGCCCAGCAGGGCCATGCCCTGGTGGAGGGTGCGGGCCGTGATGTCGCACAGGAAGAGGCGGTTCTCCACCTGCTGCGGCGTCTCGGCCTTCAGCACCGGGCACTTGTCGTAGAAGGTCGTGTACAGGGACGCCAGTTGGTAGAGGTACGACGCCAGCTTGTGCGGGGCGTACTCTCCCGCCGCCTCCCGCACCGTCTCCGCGAAGGCGTCCACGTGCAGGCCCAGCGCCCGCTCGGCGGGGGCCAGTTCCAGCTCCGGGTGGGCGGCCGGGCGGAGCTCGCCCGCCTTGCGGAGGATGGACCGGATACGGGCGTAGGCGTACTGGAGGTAGACCGAGGTGTCGCCGTTGAGCGAGACCATCTGGTCCAGGTCGAACTTGTAGTCCCGGCTCGCCGACGTCGACAGGTCCGCGTACTTCACCGCACCGATGCCCACCTGGGCGCCCCGCTCGGCGATCTCCTCCTCGGAGAGGTCCTGGGCCTTCTCCCGGACCACGGCCGAGGCGCGGTCGATCGCCTCGTCGAGCAGGTCGACCAGGCGGATCGTCTCGCCCGCACGCGTCTTGAACGGCTTGCCGTCCTTGCCGAGGACCGTGCCGAAGGCCAGCTGCTGGGCCTTGACGCCGTCGCCGAGCCAGCCGGCCCTGCGCGCCGTCTCGAAGACCATCTTGAAGTGCAGGGACTGGCGGGCGTCCACGACGTAGAGCAGCGTGTCCGCCTTCAGGTTGAAGACGCGGTCGCGGATCGCCGACAGGTCGGTGGCCGCGTAGCCGTAGCCGCCGTCGGACTTCTGGACGATCAGCGGCACCGGGTTGCCGTCCGGGCCCTTGATGTCGTCGAAGAAGACGCACAGGGCGCCCTCGGAGCGGACCGCCACGCCGGACTCCTCCAGCATGCGGCAGGTCTCGGCCAGCATGTCGTTGTAGCCGGACTCGCCGACGATGTCGGCGTCCCGGATCTCCATGTCCAGCTTCTCGAAGACGGAGAAGAAGTAGATCTTCGACTCGTCGACGAACTTCTGCCACTTGGCCAGCGTGTGCGGGTCGCCGGCCTGGAGGTCGACCACCCGGCGCCGGGCGCGGGTCTTGAACTCCTCGTCGGAGTCGAACTTCTTCCGGGCCGCCTTGTAGAGGCGGTCGAGGTTCGACATCGCCTCCTCGCCGGAGGCGGCCGTGTCCTCGGTGGACGCCTTGTGGTCCAGCTCGTGCGGGTGCTCGTCCAGGTACTGGATGAGCATGCCGAACTGGGTGCCCCAGTCGCCGATGTGGTGGCGCCGGACCACGTTCTCGCCCGTGAACTCCAGGAGTTGGACGACCGAGTCGCCGATCACCGCCGAGCGCAGGTGTCCGACGTGCATCTCCTTGGCCACGTTGGGCTGGGCGTAGTCGATCACCGTGGTGCCCGGATGGTCCGCGAGCGGCACGCCGAGCCGGCCCGCCGGGTCGGTGGCCCGCGCGGCCAGGTTCTCGACGATCGCGCCGTCGGTGACGGTGATGTTGAGGAAGCCGGGGCCCGAGACCTCGATCTCCTTGATCACGTCACCGGTGACCACCTGCGAGACGACCTGCGCCGCCAGCTCCCGCGGGTTCGCCTTCGCCTTCTTCGCCAGCGCCAGGATCCCGTTGGCCTGGAAGTCCGCCCGGTCGCTACGTCGCAGCAGCGGGTCCGCGTCGGCGGTCTCCGGCAGGGCGGCCGAGAGTGCGTTCGCGAGGCGCTGATGGACGGAAGCGGTGAGGGACGTGACCGAGGCCATAGGAATGGGTGCCGTTCTCCTCGTGGGATGGATGGTCCCCGCCAGTATCCCATGCGGGGTAAAGCGAATTTTCCGGTCGCCGGGCCGACCCCGGGCCGTGCCGCCCCGTCCGGCGTGGTGATGAGGCGTTTTCGTGGATGTGGGGCCGCCTGGGACAATGAAGGCGGTCAGCCGTGCGACCGTGGCGGCTGTTCACGGAGAATCCCGCAGAGAACCATCAGACAAAGAGGACGTGCCGATCGTGGCTCAGAGCACCGAGACCACCGACTGGGTCTCCCGTTTCGCGGATGAGGTCATCGAGGAGTCGGAGCGCCGGGCCCCGGGCAAACCCGTAGTCGTCGCGTCCGGGCTCTCCCCGTCCGGCCCCATCCACCTGGGGAACCTGCGCGAGGTCATGACCCCGCACCTCGTCGCCGACGAGATCCGCCGCCGGGGCCGCGAGGTACGGCACCTGATCTCCTGGGACGACTACGACCGGTACCGCAAGGTCCCGGCCGGCGTCTCCGGCGTCGACGAGTCGTGGGCCGAGCACATCGGCAAGCCGCTCACCTCCGTCCCGGCCCCCCGTGGCTCGGCGTACTCGAACTGGGCCGAGCACTTCAAGGCCGCCATGATCGCCTCGCTCGCCGAGCTGGGCGTGGAGTTCGAGGGCATCAGCCAGACCGAGCAGTACACCTCCGGCGCCTACCGCGAGCAGATCCTGCACGCGATGCGGCACCGCGGCGACATCGACGCGATCCTCGCCCAGTACCGCACCAAGCCCAAGCCGGCCGACCAGAAGAAGCAGCAGGCCAAGCAGAAGCCGGTCGACGAGGCCGAGCTGGAGGCCGCCGAGGGTTCGGGCGCCGCCGCCGAGGACGACGGCAGCTCCGGCTCCGCCGGCTACTTCCCGTACAAGCCGTACTGCGGCAACTGCGAGAAGGACCTCACCACCGTCAGCTCCTACGACGACGACTCCACCGAGCTGACCTACGCCTGCACGGCGTGCGGCTTCTCCGAGACCGTCCGGCTCAGCGAGTTCAACCGCGGCAAGCTGGTCTGGAAGGTCGACTGGCCCATGCGATGGGCGTACGAGGGCGTGATCTTCGAGCCGTCCGGCGTCGACCACTCCTCGCCGGGCTCCTCCTTCCAGGTCGGCGGGCAGATCGTCGGGATCTTCGGCGGCGAGCAGCCGATCGGCCCGATGTACGCCTTCGTCGGGATCTCCGGCATGGCGAAGATGTCGTCGTCCCGGGGTGGGGTCCCCACCCCCGCCGACGCGCTGAAGATCATGGAGCCGCAGCTCCTGCGGTGGCTGTACGCCCGGCGCAGGCCGAACCAGTCCTTCAAGATCGCCTTCGACCAGGAGATCCAGCGCCTCTACGACGAGTGGGACAAGCTCGCCGGCAAGGTCGCTGGGGGTACCTCCCAGGCGTCGGGCGCTGGGGGAGGCTCCGCCCTCCCCGGCGACGTCGCCGCGTACACGCGGGCCGTGGGCACCGCCGCCGGTGAGCTGCCCAAGACCCCCCGCCCGCTGCCCTACCGCACGCTCGCGTCCGTCGCCGACATCACCGCCGGCCACCAGGACCAGGCGCTGCGCATCCTCAGCGAGCTCGACCCGGACAACCCCCTCGGCTCGCTGGACGAGGCCCGCCCGCGCTACGACAAGGCCGAGGCGTGGATCAACACCCACGTCCCCGCCGAGCAGCGCACCATCGTCCGCGACGAGCCCGACGCCGAACTGCTGAAGTCCCTGGACGACGCGTCCCAGCAGTCCCTGCGGCTGCTGCTCGACGGGCTCGCCGACCACTGGTCCCTCGACGGGCTGACCCACCTCGTGTACGGCGTGCCCAAGGTGCAGGCCGGGTTCCCCGCCGACGCCACGCCCAAGGAGCTGCCGCCGGAGATCAAGACCGCCCAGCGGTCGTTCTTCGCGCTGCTCTACCACCTGCTGGTGGGGCGTGACACAGGTCCGCGTCTGCCCACGCTGCTGCTCGCGGTGGGCCAGGAGCGGGTGCGCAGGCTGCTCGGCGAGTAACCGCCGAAGGAAAACCCGACGGGAAAGGGGGCCCTCCTCAGGGGGCCCCCTTTCCCGTGCGACGGGCGTCCCGCCCTACGCGATGTGGTCGTCCTCCAGCTCCGCGGTGTGGCGGTTCTGGAAGCGCATGACCATCTTCTTGGCCTCGGCATCGGGCACGGGAATGCCGTAGGTCGCCTCGACGTTGTCGCTGAACTCGCGCGGGGTCGGATAGCCGCTGCCGCTGATCGACTGCTTGAAGACCTGGTAATACGACTCCTCGTCCGGCGGCGCGGGCTCCGGCGGGCCGCCGCCCTCGCCCAGCTCGCGCGTACGGTTCGGGCCCACCGGAATGGGAAAGCTGCCCGTGTCCTCCATGGAGGGCTGCTCGAACCGCTCCGGCTGCTGCTCCTCGTACCAGTCCTCGTACACGGGCTCCGGGTCGTACGTCGGATCGTAGCCGCCGTGGTAGTCGACCTGGTGGGGCGCCTGGAACCAGGGGCTCTGCTCGTCGGGCGGCAACTGCTCCTCGTACGCCGGCCCACCGGGCTCCTGCTCGGCGACCAGTTGCGGGCGCTGCCCGGCGGCTGTCGCCGCCCGCTGCTGCGGGACGGCGCCCGTCACGGCGGGCCAACCCGCCGCCGTCGCCCCGGCCTCCGGCGTCGGCGGGATCAGCACGGGCTCGATCCCGGCCGCCGCCAGACCGGCCGGGGCCGTCTCCGCCAGCGGCACCCCGTAACGGGCCAGCCGCAGCGGCATCAGCGACTCCACCGGGGCCTTGCGGCGCCAGGCACGGCCGAAACGGGAGCGCAGCCGCGCCTGGTAGACCAGACGCTCCTGCTCCAGCTTGATGACCTGGTCGTAGGAGCGCAGCTCCCACAGCTTCATCCGGCGCCACAGCAGGAACGTCGGCACCGGGGACAGCAGCCAGCGGGTGAGACGGACACCCTCCATGTGCTTGTCGGCGGTGATGTCGGCGATGCGGCCGATCGCGTGCCGGGCCGCCTCCACCGCGACCACGAACAGCACCGGGATCACCGCGTGCATGCCCACACCCAGCGGGTCCGGCCATGCCGCCGCGCCGTTGAACGCGATCGTCGCCGCCGTCAGCAGCCACGCCGTCTGACGCAGCAGCGGGAAGGGGATGCGAATCCAGGTCAGCAGCAGGTCCAGGGCCAGCAGCACACAGATGCCCGCGTCGATGCCGACCGGGAACACATAGCTGAAGTTCCCGAAGCCCTTCTTGATCGCGAGCTCACGGACGGCCGCGTACGAACCCGCGAAGCCGATACCGGCGATGATCACGGCGCCGGTCACGACCACGCCGATGAGGATGCGGTGCATCCGAGTCAGCTTCAGTGGCCCGGCCACTCGTACTCCCCTCCCCTTGCGTGTTGTTGCGCGCAACAGAGTGGCACACTCGTCCGACGCGCGGGCGGGCGGATGAGAATGCCCGACTACGAGCCGACTTGGGCCCGCTCAGCCCTTCGAGGCGGCTTTCGTCGACGAGGGCGACGGCGACTTCGAGGGGGACTTCGACGGAGACGCGGACTTGGAGGGAGACGCGGAGCCCGACGTCGACGAGGCGGCGCCACCGTCACCGTTCGCCTTCGCCACCGCGGCCACCGCCTCCTTGGCCGCCGACTTCGCGTCCTTGGCCAGGCCGTCGGCGTCCGGGCTCTTGTCACCGGCCAGACCGGCACCGTTGTAGTCCAGGGTGACGACCACGTTCTCCACCCGCGCCACGACCGTCTGCTGCTTGAAGGTGCCTTCCTTCTTCTTCAGGTCGTAGCGCACCGCCGTCGCCTCGTCGCCCGTCCCGGACACCGGCTCCGACTTGGTGTTCTTCGCACCCGCGACGGACTTCGCGTCCTGGACCTGCTGCGCGTAGTACGCCTTGGCCTGTTCCTCGCCCGAACCGCGGTTGACGTCCGACGCGAAACGCAGCAACGAGACGTTCAGCCAACGGAACTGAGAGCCCTTCACCCCGTTGTTCTTCAGACTGTTCCAGGAGCAGCTGGCACGCGAGGAGACATCGCTGGAGGTGCCCTCCTTGGCGGACTTCGTCCCCTTCGGGACCAGTTCGCCCAGCGTCTTGCCCGACAGCACCTTGCACGCCTCAGGCAGCTTCACGTACCTGGCCGCCTGCACCGTCGGGGAGGCGCTCGCGCTCGCGGACGCCGTGGCGTCACCCGCCGGTGTCTTCTTCCCGGCGTCGCCGTCACCGGAGCCGGAGTCCGAGGAGCAGGCCGCGGCCAGCAGCATCACGGGTACCGCCGCCGCGCAGACAACGAGGCGGTTCAGTCGCCGGGCACGCTCGGGTCGCTGGGCACGATGGTCTCGCTGGGCTGCTCGCTGCATGGTTCCTTCACTCATGACGCTCGTGGTTCCTGCGGTCGGATCGGGTCCGAGGGGCCACGGTACGCGGTGAGACAGCCGTGCGGTTCGCCTTCCCGGGCATCACGGCCGGGCCGCCCATGCCGGACGGCAGGCGTCAGCCGCCCAGCGAATCCGCCAGTCGCGCGGCCAGTTTCCGGGCCTTGTCCTGCATTTCCTCACTGTCCGGGAGCACACCGACGGCGGCCGGCTGCTCCTCGTACTCGATGGTGACGATGACGTTCGACGTGCGGAACGCCACAGTCACCGTCCTTTGCTCGGCCGTCGAACCGGAACTGCTGAGCTGGTCGTCGAGGAACGCCTCGTCGCCGAGGTCGCCGAGGGTGCGGGGCCGGAGATCGGCGGGGTCCGCGGCGGGCGGCGAGGACGACGAGGTGGCGGAAGGGCTGGTGCCGGAGGAGGACGGCGAGGTCGTCCCGGACGAGGGCGTCCCGGACGACGGGGTGCCGCCGGGGGTGGTGTCCGAGCCGGAGGAGGTGACGGGGGGTACGGGAAGGTCCGCGTCCGCCTGCTTCGTGGCGAAGACCGACTGCGCCTGGCTCTCGTCGCTCACCGAGCTGTCGTAGGAGACGACCCGCTCCAGGTCGATGTGCAGCCGGTCGGTGGCCTCCGTGGAATCCACCTTCCAACGGCAGCCCACCTTGCGGTCCGTGTCGTAGGTGAGGGCGGCCTGCCCCTGGTAGGCGCGGTCCCGCTGGTCCGGGTCCGTGATCTGCTTGATGCCGGGCAGCAGCGAGTCCAGGGTGCCGTGGCCGACCGCGCCGCAGGCCTCGGGCAGCGTGCGGTACTTGCCCGGCTGCGCCTCCACCGTCGCCGTACCGGGACCGTCCGGGTTGGCGTTGTCCGTCCGGCCGGCATCCGACGAGCCGTCGGTGCAGCCGGTCAGCAGCAGGGCCGCGAGGAGCGCGGCCGCGCCGGGTACGTACGCCTTCCGCAGCACGGGCAGGCTCCTCTCGACGGTCTCGGTGCGTGTCGGTGTCGGTCCGCTGGTGGCCCGGTCCCCGCTGGTTATTCGCTTGCCGGGCGGGGGCGGCACCTGGAGACAATGTGTATCGCACGCACTGCCGTGGACGCCGGTCCGTTGCCCTGTTTCGTAGACCTTGGCGCCGGTATTGCTGTTCGCGACTTCTGAGAATTCTGTACGTTTCACGGGGGAATGAGGACGATATGTCGTACGTGGAGGTACCGGGCGCGAAGGTCCCCATCCGCATGTGGACGGACCCGGCGGCGGTGGAGGGCGTCGCGATGCAGCAGCTCCACAACGTCGCGACCCTGCCCTGGATCAAGGGCCTGGCCGTCATGCCCGACGTCCACTACGGCAAGGGTGCGACGGTCGGCTCGGTCATCGCCATGCGGGGCGCCGTGTGCCCGGCGGCGGTGGGCGTCGACATCGGCTGCGGAATGTCGGCGGTGAGGACGTCCCTGACGGCCAACGACCTTCCGGGCGACCTGTCCCGCCTCCGCTCGAAGATCGAGCAGGCGATCCCGGTGGGCCGGGGGATGCACGCGGACCCGGTCGATCCGGGACGGTTCCACGGGCTGGCCACGGCGGGGTGGGACGACTTCTGGGGGCGGTTCGACGGGGTGGCGGAGGCGGTGAAGTTCCGCGAGGAGCGCGCCACTCATCAGATGGGAACGCTCGGGTCCGGAAACCACTTCGTCGAAGTCTGCACGGATTCGACCGGTTCCGTCTGGTTGATGCTGCACTCCGGCTCCCGCAACATCGGCAAGGAACTCGCCGAGCACCACATCGGAGTGGCCCAGAAGCTCCCGCACAACCAGGGACTGGTGGACCGCGACCTCGCGGTCTTCGTGGCGGACACCCCGCAGATGGCGGCCTACCGCAACGACCTGTTCTGGGCGCAGGAGTACGCCAAGCGCAACCGCACCATCATGATGGCGCTCCTGAAGGACGTGATCCGCAAGGAGTTCAAGAAGGCGAAGCCCGCCTTCGAGCCGGAGATCTCCTGCCACCACAACTACGTGGCTCAGGAGCGGTACGAGGGCATGGACCTGCTCGTGACCCGCAAGGGCGCGATCCGGGCCGGCTCCGGCGAGCACGGCATCATCCCCGGCTCCATGGGCACGGGTTCGTACATCGTGAAGGGCCTCGGCAACGAGAAGGCGTTCAACTCCGCGTCGCACGGCGCGGGTCGACGCATGAGCCGCAACGCCGCCAAGCGCCGCTTCTCCACGAAGGACCTGGAGGAGCAGACGCGAGGCGTGGAGTGCCGCAAGGACTCCGGCGTCGTCGACGAGATCCCGGGCGCCTACAAGCCGATCGAGCAGGTCATCGACCAGCAGCGGGACCTCGTCGAGGTGGTGGCCAAGCTCAAGCAGGTGGTGTGTGTGAAGGGCTGAGCCGGTCACACCAGCCGCTTCTCCAGCAGCGTCACGGCGTACGGGCTGCCTCCGCCGTCCGCCTTCGCCGGCTGTTCGCCGACGACCGTGTAGCCCGATGACTCGTAGTAGGCGCGCAGACGGGGGTTGGAGGCGAGGCAGTCGAGGCGGGCGTAGGGGCGGCCCGTCGCGGCGATGCGGGACTCCGCCTCGGCCAGCAGGCGGCGTCCGGTTCCGGGCGGCGCCGTGTGCGCGGCGGTCATCAGGCGGTGGATGTAGCCCGCGTCCGCGGGGCGGGGGCCCCAGGCGGCCGGGTCGTCCCACCACAGCTCCCAGGCGCCCGCCAGCTGGTCGCCCGCGTGCGCCAGCCAGACCTCGCCCTCCCGCATCCGGGCGAGGAAGTGGGCCTCGTCCTTCTCTCCCGGCTTCCACTGGTCGATGCCGAGCGCCAGCTGCCGCAGGGCGGCGCTGTCGCGCAGGCGCACCAGGGTGGCGGCGTCGGCGGCCGTGGCCCGGCGGTAGCCGAGCGGGGGCCAGGTGGCCGGGGCCGGCTCCAGGAGGTGGGCGCGGAGGGTGGCCGCCAGGGCCCGGGCGTCCAGGTCCAGGGCGTTGGCCACGTACGACTCGACCGAGCCGTACTTCTGCTTCAGGGCGGACAGGAACAGGCGCATCACCGATTCGGGGGCGCGGCCGTAGCCCGGCCAGGCCGGGCTACGGCCGCCGTTGCGTGCCCGCCAGTCGGCGAGCAGGGCGGGGGTGGCCAGTTCCGTGAGGGAGAAGTCCTCGATGATCGTGGGCTCGGGGACTCCGAGCAGGGCCAGGACCAGGGCGGCCATCTCGCCCGTGCGGTCCTTGCCGGAGGCGCAGTGGAAGACCAGCGGGGTGTCGGAGACGGCCGCGTCCGCGATCAGTTCCAGGACCCTGCGGATCTCCTTGGTGCCGTCCTGCGCCACCTCCATGTAGCGCTCCGCGAGATACGGGCCCGGCTCCACCTCGGGTCCCAGCGACGGCTGGTCGTAGGGCCGGTGCTCGATGCTGAGGTTGTGGTAGGTGAAGGACGGGTGCTCCGGGACGCGGCCCTGGCGCTCGACCTCCCAGTCGTGGCGGAGGTCGATCACCGTGCCGATGCCGAGGGCGAGGAAGCGGTCCCAGTCCGCGGTGCCCCGGCGCAGTTTGCCCAGGCCGTCCGCGCGGAAGAGGCGGCGCGGGCGGACGTGCCGGCCGTCCTCGGTGCCGTAGCCGCCGAGGTCACGAAGGTTGCGCAGGGCGTCGAAAGGTATGTGTCTTTCCACGGTCGGTTACTCCAGGTGGCGGTCGTGACCTTCGGTCCCGGTCTACTTCGCGTGTCGTACGGCGTAGATCATGACGAACGCCACGATGTGGATGCCGAAGAGGAAGTAGCCGAGGTAGTACCAGACGTAGCGCTCGCGCTTCTTCTCCAGGGCGAGGCGCTCCTGCTCCGGGGTCATGTCCTGCTCGGGGGCCCCGCCCCGGCCGGTGTCGGGCATCGTCATCGTCGTCTCACTGCTCCCGGTGCACCTTGGTGTTCGACGCCTGCGCGCGTGGGCGCACGATCAGAAGGTCGATGTTGACGTGGCTGGGGCGGGTCACCGCCCAGGTGATCGTCTCCGCCACGTCGTCCGCCGTCAGCGGCTCGGCCACGCCCTGGTAGACCTTCGCCGCCTTCTCCGGGTCGCCGCCGAAGCGGGTCAGCGCGAACTCCTCCGTCCGGACCATGCCGGGGGCGACCTCGACGACGCGGACCGGTTGTCCGACGATCTCCAGGCGCAGCGTCTCGGCGAGGACGTGGGCGCCGTGCTTGGCGGCGACGTAGCCCGCGCCGCCCTCGTACGTGGCGTGACCGGCGGTGGAGGACACGACCACGACGGTGCCGTCGCCGCTCGCGACCAGCTTCGGCAGCAGGGCCTGGGTGAGGTTGAGGGTGCCGATGACGTTCGTCTCGTACATCGTGCGCCAGTCGGCGGGGTCGCCGGTGGCGACCGGGTCGGCGCCGAGTGCGCCGCCCGCGTTGTTGACCAGGACCCCCACGGTCCGGAAGGCCGTCGCGAACTCGTCGACGGCCGCGCGGTCGGTGACGTCCAGCTGGTAGGCCGTGGCCGCGTGGCCGGCCGTGTTGATCTCCTCGGCGAGCGCCTCGATGCGGTCCTTGCGGCGGGCGGTCAGGACGACCCGGTAGCCGGCGGCGGCGAGCTGCCGCGCCGTGGCGGCCCCGATGCCGCTGCTCGCGCCGGTGACGACGGCGATGCGGGAGGCGGCGGACGGTGCGGCGCTGGCGGCCATGAACTGCTCCTGTGAGGGGTCGGCGGGGTCTGCCCGGTCTGCGTGGTCGGCTCAGCCAGAGTACGGCTCGTCCGGGTGCCCCCGTGCGTCAGCCGCCGTTGCGCGGCGCCCACATGATCACGGCCATGCCGGCCAGGCAGATCAGCGCCCCGGTCAGGTCCCAGCGGTCCGGGCGGTAGCCGTCCGCGACGACGCCCCACAGGATCGAGCCGGCCACGAAGATCCCGCCGTAGGCGGCGAGGATGCGGCCGAAGTGGGCGTCGGGCTGGTAGGTGGCGACGAAGCCGTACGCGCCGAGCGCGAGGACCCCGCCGACGGCCCACAGCCAGCCGCGCTGCTCGCGCACGCCCTGCCAGATCAGCCAGGCGCCGCCGATCTCGAAGAGCGCGGCGACGACGAAGAGGGCGGCGGAGCGGAGGAGCAGCGGCATGGGGGCAGCTTCGCACGGGCGCCGGGCGGTGCGGTGGCCGCGGTGCGGCCGCGGGGCGCGGCCACGGGGGGGCGTACTGCCGGGGGCTCCGGGACGCGGCCGCCGGGTGGTGCTACCGGGTCGCCCGCCGGGCCCACGCCGGTGTCCACACCTCGTCGCCTTCGAGCCGCCGCTCGTGTCGCGTCCGCACGAGGTGGTCGCGGAGGGCGGTGAGCGCCGGGTGCGGGTTGTCACGGTGGTGGAGGAGGCAGTGCGGGTAGACCGGGGTGGGGTGGCGCAGGGGGATGCGGCGCAGGTCGTAGTCGGCGGGCCACAGGACCCGGGTGAGCTCGCCCACGAAGGTGGTGAGCGTAGAGGAGTCGGCGAGCACGTCGGGCAGCGGCTCGGTGCCGAAGTGCGGTCCGACCACGTCGATGGCGAGGCCGAACGCGGTGGCGAGATCGGCGTAGTAGGCGGCCCATTCGGTGCCGGGAGGGAGTTCGGGCATCCAGATCCGGTGCCCGGCGAGCTCGGCCGGGGCGACCGCGGGGGCGTCGGCGAAGGGGTGGCCGGGGCCGGTCAGCAGGTGGAGGGCTTCGTCGTGGACCGGGGTGGCCCGGATGTCGTCGGGCAGTGGCCGGCCGGGCATGGCGACGGCCCGGAACGAGGCGTCGATCGTGCCGGAGCGGATCGCGGTGACGGCCGCGTCGACGTCGTGGAGGGTCACCACGTCGAGTCCGGTGCTCGGGTGCGCGCGCAGGAAGTCGCGCAGCAGGGCGGCGGGGGCGAGCTTGCGGCCGATGACGTCGACCCGGAGGGCGCGTCGGCCTGGCTGTACGGAGGCCGCCGCCCGTTCCTCGGCGCGCAGCAGTTCGCGGGCGTGGGGCAGGAACGCCTGTCCGTCGACGGTGAGCCGGGCGCCGCGCGCGGTCCGGGTGAACAGCCGTGCGCCGAGGTCCTTCTCCAGCGCGGCCACGCGCTTGGAGACGGCCTGCTGGGTGATCGACAGATCGGTGGCGGCGTCCTGGAACCGGCCCGCGTCGGCCACGGCGACGAAGGTGCGTACGGCGTTGAGGTCCACGTCGGTCGACCCTAGACCGATCGCGGCACAACCGCTGGTTGTGGCTGGGCGGGCCGGACGGTTGTTTGCCGTGCGGACCGGCCGGGGGCTTGGATGGCGCGGGCCGGTCGGCGCGAGCGTGTCCCGGCGTGCGGGCGCCGCGGTGTGCGGGCGCGCTGCCGTGCGAGTCGGTGAGGAGCGGTGAGAGGCGTGGGCGTGGCTGCCGGACGGCGGGTGCTGGGGCGGCGGTTCGGGTGGCTGTGGGCGGCGTACGCGGTCAGCACGTTCGGGACCTGGCTGGCCTTCGACGCCTTCGCGCTGATCGCGGTGGTGGTGCTGCACGCAGGGTCGGCCGAGGTGGCGCTGTTGTCGGCGGCGGGGCCGGCGGTGGGTGCGGTGGCGGCGGCGCCGCTCGGGCCGTGGATCGAGTTCCGGCGCAAGCGGCCGGTGATGATCGCGACGGACCTGGTCCGGTTCGCGGCGCTGACGAGTGTGCCGGTGGCGTTCGCGGTCGGCGGGCTCGGGGTGGGCTGGCTGCTCGCGGTGTCGGTGGTGGTGGCCGCGGCCGACATCGCGTTCGGGGCGGCGAGCGGGGCGTATCTGAAGAGCCTGGTGCCGGCGGCGGACCTGCTGGTGGCCAGCAGCCGTTTCGAGTCGACGACGTGGACGGCGTCGGTGCTGGGGCCGCCGGTCGGGGGCGCCCTGGTGGGGCTGTTCGGTCCGGTGGTGACGGTGGCGGCCGACGCGGTCAGCTATCTGCTGTCGGCGGCCGGCATCCGGGCGATCGGCGGGAGCGAGCCCGAGCCGCGGGCCGCGCGCGGCCGGACGCCGGCCGGCCGGCCGCGCCCGGGTGATCTGCTCGACGGGTGGCGGTTCATCCTGGCGCACCCGTCGCTGCGGCCGTTGTTCTTCAACACGGTCCTGGTCAACGCCCTGATCATGGTGTCCTCGCCACTGCTCGCGGTGTTGATGCTGGGCCCGCTCGGGTTCGCGCCGTGGCAGTACGGACTCGCCTTCGCCGGTCCGTGCGTGGGCGGTCTGGTCGGCTCGCGGCTGGCGCGTCCGCTGGTCGCCCGGTTCGGGCAGCGACGGGTCCTGCTCACCGCGGGGGTGCTGCGTGTGTGCTGGCCGGTGGGCCTGGTCCTCGTCCGGCCGGGCGTGTCCGGGCTGGTGCTGGTGATGGCGGTGGAGCTGGTGCTGATCACGTGCTGCGGTGTGTTCGGCCCGGTGTACGCCGCCTACCGGCTGGAACAGGCCCCGCCGGACCGGGTGGCCCGGACGCTGTCGGCCTGGTCGGTCACCGGCAGGGCGACCACCGCGACACTGACCGCATTGTGGGGTCTGCTGGCCGCGCTCACCACGCCCCGCGCGGCGATCGGCGTCGCCGGGCTGCTCCTGCTGGTGACCCCGCTGCTGCTGCCGTGGCGCGAGCGGCCCGCGCTGCCGGAGCCACTGCCCGCGGCGGTCGACGCCGCGTAGCTCCCGGCGCCGGCCCCGGGGTCGTTCCGGTTCGCGTCAGTCCGCGGTGTTCTGCTTGCCGGCGCCTCCCTCGTCGTACCGCTCCCGTGCCGCGTGGACCTCCTCGATGTGGGTCTCCGCCCAGTCCTTCACGGCGGTCAGGAGCCGCGCCAGGCTGCTGCCCGGGAGGGTGAGTTCGTAGTCGACGCGGACGGGCACGGACGGGGTGACGGTGCGGGTGAGGATTCCGTCGCGTTCCAGGGTGCGCAGGGTCTGGGTGAGCATCTTGGGGCTGACGCCGGCGATCTTGCGCCCGAGGTCGCTGTAGCGCATGGGACCGGCGGAGAGAGCGGCGACGACGAGGCTGACCCACTTGTCGCTGATGCGGTCCAGGAGCTGGTTGGTGGGGCAGTCGCGGAGGAAGGCGTCGTACTCGACCCTTGCCTGCTCGCGCCGCTGGGCCGCGGTCATGGTCGCCATGGCTCACCTCCGGGTGACGTAGGCACCTTCAGGGCCGGCTGGTGCTGGTGCCCTGACCGGTCGCCCGGTGGTGGGCGGCGCGTGGAATACCTCCGGGTGGGGGACCGTTCCAGGGTATGGTTGAACAATCAACAACCTGGAGGATGAGCGACCATGCAGTTCGGGATCTTCAGCGTCGGCGACGTCACGCCGGACCCCACCACCGGCCGCACGCCGACCGAGCGTGAGCGCATCAAGGCCATGGTCGCCATCGCGCTGAAGGCCGAGGAGGTCGGCCTGGACGTCTTCGCGACCGGCGAGCACCACAACCCGCCGTTCGTGCCGTCGTCCCCCACCACCATGCTCGGCTACATAGCCGCGCGGACCGAGCGCCTGATCCTGTCCACCTCCACCACCCTGATCACCACCAACGACCCGGTGAAGATCGCCGAGGACTTCGCGATGCTCCAGCACCTGGCCGACGGCCGGGTGGACCTGATGATGGGCCGCGGCAACACGGGCCCGGTGTACCCGTGGTTCGGGCAGGACATCCGGCAGGGCATCAACCTCGCCATCGAGAACTACGCCCTGCTGCACCGGCTGTGGCGCGAGGACGTGGTCGACTGGGAGGGGAAGTTCCGCACCCCCTTGCAGGGCTTCACCGCCACGCCCCGTCCGCTGGACGGCGTCCCGCCCTTCGTCTGGCACGGCTCCATCCGGTCCCCCGAGATCGCCGAGCAGGCCGCGTACTACGGCGACGGCTTCTTCCACAACAACATCTTCTGGCCGGCCGACCACACCAAGCGGATGGTCGAGCTGTACCGGAGCCGCTACGCCCACTACGGGCACGGCACGCCCGAGCAGGCGATCGTCGGGCTGGGCGGCCAGGTGTTCATGCGGAAGAACTCCCAGGACGCGGTGCGCGAGTTCCGCCCCTACTTCGACAACGCGCCGGTCTACGGCCACGGCCCCTCCCTGGAGGACTTCACGGCCCAGACGCCGCTGACCGTCGGCTCCCCGCAGCAGGTGATCGAGAAGACGCTGGCCTTCCGCGAGTACGCCGGCGACTACCAGCGCCAGCTGTTCCTGATGGACCACGCGGGGCTGCCGCTGAAGACCGTGCTGGAGCAGATCGATCTGCTCGGCGAGGAGGTCGTGCCGGTGCTGCGCGCGGAGTTCGCCAAGGGCCGCCCGGCCGACGTGCCGGACGCGCCGACCCACACCTCGCTGCTGGCCGCGGCGAACAGCACCCCGGAGGCGACCGCCCGATGAACCGCCCCACGAAACTCGTCGTCGTCTCGGCGGGGCTGAGCGTCCCGTCCTCCACCCGTCTGCTCGGCGACCGGCTGGCCGCCGCGACCACCGGGCGCACCGCTGCGGACGTGCAGGTGATCGAGGTGCGCGACCTCGCCGTCGAGATCGCGCACAACCTCACCAGCGGCTTCCCCGGCCCCGCCCTGGCGGCGGCGCTGGACGCGGTGACGGCCGCGGACGGACTGATCGTCGTCACTCCGGTGTTCTCGGCGTCGTACAGCGGGCTGTTCAAGTCCTTCTTCGACGTCCTCGGGGCGCGGGACGAGGACGCGCTGGCGGGCAAGCCGGTGCTGATCGCGGCCACCGGCGGCACCGCCCGGCACTCCCTGGTCCTGGACCTCGCCCTGCGGCCGCTGTTCGCGTACCTGCACGCCGTGGTCGTCCCCACCGGCGTCTACGCCGCCTCGGAGGACTGGGGCGCGGAAGGGCTGCCGGAGCGGATCGAGCGGGCGGCCGGGGAGCTGGCGGCGCTCATGACCGCGGTACCGGCCGAGCGGCCGGGGCCGCCTCGCACGGCGGACGACCTGACCGTGGTGCCGTTCGAGGAGCAGCTGGCCGCGCTCCGCGCCTGACCGGTGGCGCGGACCGCGGCGGCCCGAGGTGAGAGAAGGGCAAGCGACCGGCCCGGGTGCCCCCGGGCCGGTGAGAGCCCGGTAAAAAGGGGTGATCGTAGGCCCGCTCACCCGGCCCGTACCGCTGTGGCCTTGGCAGACTGGACGAGTGCCTCAGACTGTGCTGCTCGCCGAAGACGACCGTGCGATCCGCCACGCCCTCGAGCGGGCCCTCATCCTGGAGGGCTACGAGGTGACGGCGGTCGCCGACGGCGTCGAAGCGCTCGCTCAGGCCCACAAGACCCCGCCGGACGTGCTCGTCCTGGACGTGATGATGCCGGGGATCGACGGGCTCCAGGTCTGCCGGGTGCTGCGGGCGGAGGGCGACCGCACCCCGATCCTCATGCTGACCGCCCTGGTGGAGACCGCCGACCGGATCGCCGGCCTGGACGCCGGCGCCGACGACTACGTCGTCAAACCGTTCGACGTGGAGGAGGTGTTCGCCCGGCTGCGCGCCCTGCTCCGCCGGACCAGCCCGGTCGGCACCCCTGCGGCCGGCGGCCCGGCCGAGGACGCGCCGGCGAAGGGGGTTCAGCTGCCCGCGCGGCAGATCGAGGCGGCCGGGATCCGCATGGACCTCCAGGCCCGCCGGGTGTGGCGCGGCACCCGCGAACTGGAGCTGACCCGCACCGAGTTCGAACTGCTCGAACTTCTGGTCCGCAACGCCGGGATCGTGCTCGACCACTCGACCATCTACGACCGCATCTGGGGCTACGACTTCGGCCCCGGCTCCAAGAACCTCGCCGTGTACGTCGGCTATCTGCGCCGCAAGCTCGACGAGCCGGGCGCGCCGCAGCTGATCCACACCGTGCGTGGGGTGGGTTACGTGCTGCGGGAGGACTGAGTGGGCCGCCTCGCACGGCTGTGGGCCCGGCCGCGGCCCCGTCTGTCGTCGCTGGGGACCACGTTCGCGGTGGCGTTCGCCGTGGTGACCGCCGCCGTCACGATTCTCGTCGGCATCCTGTCGTACAGCTCCGCCGCCCGTCTGGTCCGGGTGGACCAGCAGTCGGTGTTCACGCAGGTCGTGCAGGACGTGCGGGACGAGGTGCGGCGCTACGACCGCACGCCCGAGGACTTCTCCTCCTCCCGCCCCGGCCACGAGGTGGTCCGGCCCAGCCGCACCGACGTCCAGGTGCTCGGCGCCCGCGGACAGATCGTGGACCACGGCACCCCGCAGCTGCCCGTCACCGCGCGGGACCTGGAGACCGCGGCCGCCGCCACGGCCGGCAGGACCATCGAGTACCAGGACGTGGTCGTCGCCCACGACGTGTACCGCATCGCGACGGTCGCGCTCGGCGACGGCCGGGGCGCCGTGCAGATCGCCCAGGAGTTCAGCGACACCGAGGACCTGCTGCGAGCCCTGCAGCAGCGGACGCTGATCCTGATGGTGGTCGTGGTCATCGCGGCCGGGCTGTGCGGCTGGTGGCTGGCCCGGCGCATCACCCGCCGCCTGGTGGTGCTCACCTCCGCCGCCGAGGACGTCGCCCGCACCCGGCGGCTCGGCGTCCAGGTGCCCGTCACCGGCTACGACGAGGTGGGCCGGCTCGGGCGCTCCTTCGACCGCATGCTGGGCCGGCTCGCCCAGTCCGAGGAGGACCAGCGCCGGCTGGTCCAGGACGCCGGACACGAACTCCGTACGCCGCTGACCTCGCTGCGCACGAACATCTCGCTGCTGCGCCGCATCGACGAACTGCCGCCCGAGAGCCGCGAGGAACTGGTCACCGACCTCGCCCAGGAGGCCCGCGAACTCACCGACCTGGTCAACGAACTGGTCGACCTCGCGGCCGGCCAGTCCGACACCGAGCCGCCGCAGCGCGTCGACCTGTCCGAGATCGCCGAGGACGTGGCCGGTCTCACCCGCCGCCGCACCGGACGCCGGATCGTGGTCCGCGCGAGCGGCGACACCACGACCGACGGCCGCCCCGCCATGCTCCAGCGGGCGGTGTCCAACCTGGTGGAGAACGCCGCGAAGTTCGACCGGGACGGCACGGCACCCATCGAGATCGCGGTCTGCGGACCCGCCCGGCCGGGCACGGTCCGCGTCGAGGTCCTCGACCGCGGGCCCGGTATCGCCGCGGGCGACCTGATCCGCGTCTTCGACCGCTTCTACCGCGCCCCCGACGCCCGTTCGCTGCCCGGCTCGGGACTCGGCCTGTCCATCGTGCGGGAGGTGGCCCTGTCCCACGGGGGCGCACCGTTCGCCTTCCCTCGCGAGGGCGGCGGAGCCGTGATCGGGTTCACGGTCGGGGCGGAACGGGACCGTGAACGGGACCGCGACCGGGGACATCACGGCGGTGGGCTCAGCGGGCTGCGGGGCGGCGGCTGACCTCTCGGACCCTCACTCGCCGGGGACGGGGGCGCGACCGCCGTCGGCGAAGGCGGGGTCGCCGTCGGAGATCTCGGGCCCGTCCGCGTCGCCGCCCCGGTCGTCGTGGGCCGCGCGTCTGCGGGACGCCGTCAGCAGCCACGCCAGGTTGCCCGCCGCCGCGCCGGCCGCCACCGTGGCCGCGATCACCCCGGCCGTGGCGAAACCGTCGCTGAACAGATGCGGCCGCCGGTCGAGGCTGTGCAGCCCGAAGCCGCACAGCTCGTACACGCCGACGGCCGCGATGGTGAGACTCACGACGAGCACGGCGACGGTCGGTCCGAGCCCGCCCTCCGCCTGTTCACCGGACGACGGGACCGGTCTTGGACAATGCGCTTCCTGCATGGATCCCCCGTGGACGGTTGGACGGCGAGCCGGACCCTACAGTAGGTAGTGACACGCCGCCGGACGAAACCGGCCGTCGTCACTCGGACATACGTCCAGGCTGGCACGGGCGACCTCGCCCGTGGGAGGCCGTACACCGGTCGGGTGATGACGGGTGGGAAGGAGCACAGCCGACGGCGGCACACGAGCGGGTGCGGACAGGGCGGCCTCCGGGACGTCCGTGGCGCGTCACCCGGACGACGCCCTGACCCCGAGCACGTCGAGCATCGCCCGGGTCGCCGGGCTCGGGTTGAACCGGCTCCAGGCCAGACACTCGACGCGGTGCGGTCCGTCGGCCACCGGAACCAGCGCCAGTTCGGGGTCGTCGGCGGCCAGCGGCCGGATGAACGCCGACGGGAGCAGCGCCACACCGAGCCCGCGCGCGATCAGCCGGGTGATCAGCTCGACGGCACCGGTCTCGTACGCGACCTCGCGGACCAGGCCCGCGGCGGCGAACGCCTGGTCGGACTGGGCCCGGGCGGGCGTCCCGGCCACGAAGTCCACGAACGGCTCCTCGACGATCTGCCGCAGCGTCAGCCGGGACGCGCCCGCGAGCCGGTGCCCGGCCGGGACCACCAGAACGTGCCGGTCGTGATCGAGGACGACGCTCTCCACCCCCTGGGGCCGTTCGTCCTCCGGCAGCCCGAGGAAGGCGATGTCCAGGTCGCCGCTCCGGATCGCCGCCGCCAGTTCGTCGCTGCGTCCGGAACGGAGCAGGACCTGGACGTCCGGATGCCGGGCGCGGTACCGCTGGAGCACCTCGGGCACGTCGACGGCGGCCGTGGTCATGATCACTCCGACGGCGAGCCGGCCGCGCACCACGCCGGCCGCGGCGGCGGCATCGGCGGCCGCGCGCTCGGCGGCGGCCAGGCACTCCCGCGCACCGACGAGGAACGCCGCTCCGGCGCCGGTCAACTCGACCCGGCGGCTGGACCGGGCGAACAGCCTGACGCCGAGCTCCCGTTCCAGTCCGGCGATCCGGTGGCTGAGCGAGGACTGCACCACGCGGCAGCGCTCCGCGGCGCGGGTGAAGTTGCGCGTTTCGGCGACGGCGACGACGTACCGCATCTGCTGGAGATCCACGGCATTCATCGTCGTCCTTCATGGCTGCCATGACAAGCATGCTTTGCATTCATGGTGGCCTGTGCCGAGACTTCCTCACATGCATGGCCTGACCGAGCGATCGCCGGCCCCGACGCGGGCCTCGTACGCACCGCGGGTGGCGCTGGGGACCATCGCGCTGACCGCCCTCGCCCCCGCCTCCTGGGGCACCACCTACGCGGTGACCACCGAACTGCTGCCGCCCGGGCATCCGCTGTTCGCCGGGCTGATGCGCGCCCTGCCCGCCGGGCTGCTCGCCCTGGCGGTCACCCGTGTGCTCCCGCGCGGGGACTGGTGGTGGAAGGCCGCCGTCCTCGGCGTGCTCAACATCGGCGCCTTCTTCCCGCTGCTGTTCCTGGCGGCGGAGCGGCTCCCCGGCGGTGTCGCCGCGACCCTCGGCGCCGCCCAGCCGCTGCTGGTGGCCGGGCTGGCCATCGCGGTCCTCCACGAGCGGCCGACGGCCTGGCGCTGGATCTGGGGCGTGATCGGCGTGGCCGGCGTCGGACTCGTCGTGCTCGGTCCCACGGCCCACCTGGACGCCGTCGGCGTGCTCGCCGGCCTCGGCGGGACGGCCACCATGGCCGGCGGCGTCGTCCTCACCAAGCGCTGGGGGCGCCCGCAGGGGGTCGGTCCCCTCACCCTGACCGGCTGGCAGTTGACGGCCGGCGGTCTGCTGCTGCTCCCGCTCACGCTCGCGGTCGAGGGCGTACCGCAGCGGATCGACGCCGGTGCGGCCGGCGGCTACCTGTGGCTCGGCGGCATGGGCGGGCTGATCGCGTACACGCTCTGGTTCCGCGGCATCGGAAAGCTGCCCGTCGGGGCGTCCGCACCGCTGGTGCTGCTGTCCCCGCTGGTCGCGACCGTCGTCGGCATCGCGCTGGGCGAGTCGCTGAACCTGGCGCAGACCGCCGGCTTCGTCCTCGCCCTGGCGGCCCTGCTCGCCGCGCAGTTCAGCCCCGCGAAACCAGCGACCGCGACCAAGTGACCTACGTCAGAACGCATCTGTACAACGCGTAGGCGAATTCAGGTGAATGTGTGGCCTGTTCGGACATTTTACCGACTCTGGGTGGACGCCCTCCGCTCCGCTCCGCCATCTTCGCTCTCGCGAACGTGCCACGGGTGGGCCGACCGCTGTGACCACTCCTCGACCGCCCTCCGACCCCCCCCACCCGGGCACCTCGCACCGCACGAACGGGGAGACGGGGCCCGGTGCCATCGGTCCGCGGGGACGGAAAGTGCCGGATGCCCCAGAGAACCACCACGGGGGATCCATGCTGCACGTCCACTTCACCGAAGCAGACCTCGCCCGCACCCGGGTGGCCACCGCGCCCGACCCCATCTGGGAGACGCTGATGGCCGCCCACCGCCTGGCGGGGCGAGGCCGGCCCGCACCCTGCTTCCTGGCCTGGCGCGAGCGTGCCCGAGCCGCGCTGTCCGGCTGCGGACTCGCCCGCGCCACGCGTCTGCTGCTGTCCGTCGCGCCGCCCCTCGCCTCCTACTTCCCGGACTTCCTCACGCCGCCGGAAGGCGCGGCGGGACTGGAGGCGGGCCTGGAGGCGCTGTGCGCGACACCTCCCGATCGCGTCCGTACGGAGGTCATGCTCACCGTCCGCACCGCCGGGGTGCGCCGTCCGACGGCCTTCCAGCGGGCGTTGGCCGCCGGCGACCGGGAACCTCTCACCGAGACGGCGGACATCATGCGGGCGCTGTACCGCGAGATGATCGAGCCGGACTGGACCCGGGTCGACGCCGCTGTCGACGCCGACCGGTCCCTGCGCGCCCGGGCACTGCGCGACGGCGGTGTCCACGGCCTGCTGGACTCGCTGCGCCCGGCCGCGGTGTGGGACCCCCCGGTGCTGCGCAGCCGCTACCCGGTCGAGTACGACCTGCACCTGCGGGGCCGCGGACTGCTGCTGATCCCTTCCTTCTTCTGCTGGCGCAACCCGGTCGCACTGGCCGATCCGGTGCTGCCGCCGGTGCTCGTCTACCCGATCCGGCGCGGTGAGCCACGGCTGCCCGAAGGTACCCGCGGCACCACGCGCGCCGGCGCGCTGACCCGGCTGCTGGGGCCCACCAGGGCGCGGGTGCTGGCGGTGCTGGAGTACGCGGCGACGACCGGCGAGATCGCCCGCCGGCTGGCCGTGTCCCCGGCCACGGCCAGCGAACACGTGCGGGCACTGCGGGAGGCGGAACTCGCCGAGAGCCTGCGCGACGGCGGCACCGTGCTGCACACCCTCACCCCGCTGGGCACGGCGTTGCTGCACGGGGAGTCGTGCGGCTGAGCAGAGTCTTTCGGGTGCGCCCGAAACCCGTCGCCGCCGGGGCGGAGCCGGGAAGACCCTGTCGGCACAGGCAATGCACACCCGACACTGGGGGAGACATCCGCATGGGAATCAAGCAGCGAGTCGCGGGTGCGGCGGTGGCCGCCGCGGCGGTCCTGGGGACCGGGTTCGCCGCGGCGCCCGCCCAGGCGCAGACGGCGGCGTCCCACTCCTGCCCGTACAAGGCGATCTGCGTGCACATGCACCACGCCGGCAAGTCGGACTGGACGTGGAAGAACTACTGGTCCTGCAACGACTTCTACCTGGGCACCTGGATCCCCACCTCCTACATCAACCACCAGACGCACGGCACCAGGGCCAAGTTCAAGAACCGCAGCAAGCACACCATCCAGACGACGCCGGGCGCCTACAGCAAGGGCGCGGTCACGTACCCGTACTCCACCTGGTACATCCGCCCCTGCTGACCCACCACGACGCCGGCTCCGGCCGGCCGTGGCCGGCTCGCGTGCGGGCCGCCGACTCCGGTCGGCGGCCCGTTCGGCATGCCGGGACGCTCGGCCGCAGCAAGCGCTCAGGGCCACACCAGGCAGTACGGCTGGTGCCCCGCCTCGTGCAGCCGGTGGGAGAAGTCCTGCCACTCGTGCAGCAGCTGGTACACGTTGAACGCGTCCCTCGGACCGCCGCGGTCGGGGACCGTGGACCAGATGAAGGCGGCCGCGCCGACCGCTTCCTCGCCGATGCCGCGGAGGGGGTCGACGACGGTCATGGGGAGCTTGACGACGGCGTAGTCGGGATGCAGGACGACCAGTTCGAGGGGCGGCACCTTGTGCAGGGGGACGCCCTCGATGCCCGTCAGCACCATCGCGGCCATGGTCTCCGGCTTGATCTTGGTGAACATGCCGTTCATACCGAGTTCGTCGCCGCCGAGCTCCTCGGGGCGCATCGAGATCGGGACGCGGGCCGCGGTCGCACCGTCCGGCGCGCCGAAGTACTTGTACGTCACCCCCACCCGACCACCATTCCCGCTCCCCGCCCGAAGGCTGTCGACCCGGCGGTCCGCCCGGTCGATCCGCCGGTCGGGCCGCTCGGGCTCACTCGGTGCCTGACGTGCTTCGGCCGCCTGCTCCGCGGCGCGCCGGTGCCTTCCCCGCCGGGCACGTCGAGGACCCAGGTCATCAGTCCCCTCGCCCAGTCCGCCACCGCGATGCATATCTCCACCCGACTGCTTTTCTAGGACGCGCGGCCCCCGCCGCGCAACCCGATCATCGTGTCAGTGACCTCCCCCACGGCCGCACGCCGAAACGTGCGCCGAAACATCTGCCCGCGGGAGCTTCGAGGATCCTCGCGGCCCTCGACACGGCCTACGCCCTGTCCATACGTATGAGGAGCCCAGTTTCTCAGATGGGCGCGGGCGAATCCGCTTCTTCGGGCGCGTGGATCTTCCGTGGGCTCCGTCCCGGCGTGCCGGGCCGCCCCGCCGCCGCCCGGCGCCCCGCCCCCGCTGGCCTACCCTGAACAGGTCACTGCCCACCGGATTCCGTCGAACCCCGGGACCCCCGTGGACCCCGTGAACCCGAGAAGCCCGAGAAATCGGAGAAGTCGCAGGTCATGAGCGAACTGCCATATCCATACGAAGCCCCCGTCTCGCAGGCGCTGTTCGATCGTGCGGCGGCCGTCACACCCGGCGGCGTGAACTCGCCGGTGCGTGCCTTCCGCGCCGTGGGCGGCACGCCCCGGTTCATGGTGTCCGGCAGCGGGCCGTATCTGAAGGACGCCGACGGGCGGGAGTACGTCGACCTCGTCTGCTCCTGGGGGCCGATGATCCTCGGGCACGGGCGGCCCGAGGTGATCGCCGCCGTGCAGGAGGCGGTCGCGCGCGGTACGTCCTTCGGTACGCCGGGTGAGGGCGAGGTCGCGCTCGCCGAGGAGATGGTGGACCGGGTCGGGCCGCTGGAGCAGGTCAGGCTCGTGTCCAGCGGGACCGAGGCGACCATGTCGGCGATTCGGCTCGCCCGCGGGTTCACGCAGCGGACCAAGGTGATCAAGTTCGCCGGGTGCTATCACGGGCACGTCGACTCGCTGCTCGCCGCGGCCGGGTCCGGGGTCGCCACCTTCGCGCTGCCCGACACGCCGGGCGTCACCGGCGCCCAGGCCGGCGACACGATCGTGCTGCCCTACAACGACCTCGACGCGGTGCGCGCGGGCTTCGCGGCCCACCCGGGCGAGATCGCCTGCGTGATCACCGAGGCCTCGCCCGGCAACATGGGCGTCGTGCCGCCGCTGCCCGGCTTCAACCAGGGGCTGAGGGATCTGTGCCGGGAGAACGGCGCGCTGTACGTCTCCGACGAGGTCATGACCGGCTTCCGTACCAGCCGCGCCGGCTGGTACGGCGTCGACGGGGTCGAGCCCGACCTGATGACCTTCGGGAAGGTGATGGGCGGCGGATTCCCCGCCGCCGCCTTCGGCGGGCGTGCCGACGTCATGGCGCACCTCGCGCCCGCCGGGCCCGTCTACCAGGCCGGCACCCTGTCCGGGAACCCTGTCGCCACCGCCGCGGGCCTCGCCCAGCTGCGCCTGCTCGACGACGCCGCGTACGCGAAGGTGAACGCCGTCTCGCAGCAGATCCAGGTCATGGTGTCCGAGGCGCTGACCAAGGAGGGTGTGGCGCACACCCTGCAGAACGCCTCCAACATGTTCTCGGTGTTCTTCACCGACCGACCGGTGCGCGACTACGAGGACGCCAAGGCGCAGGAGTCGTACCGCTTCACCGCCTTCTTCCACGCGATGCTGGCGAACGGTGTCTACCTGCCGCCCTCGTCCTTCGAGTCCTGGTTCGTCTCCACCGCGCACGACGAGCAGGCCCTCCAGCGGATCGCCGACGCCCTTCCGGCGGCGGCCCGGGCGGCTGCGGAGGCGACGGCATGAGCGGGACGCCGGAGAAGAACGGCAAGGACGACATCACCGTCGTCCACCTGATGCGGCACGGCGAGGTGGAGAACCCGACCGGGATCCTGTACGGACGGCTGCCCGGCTACCACCTCTCCGACCTCGGGCGGCGGATGGCCGAGCGGGTCGCCGAGCACCTCGCCGCCCGTGATGTGACGTACGTCGTCGCCTCCCCGCTGGAGCGGGCGCAGGAGACGGCCACGCCGATCGCCAAGGCGCACGGACTCGACCTCGCCACCGACGAGCGGCTGATCGAGGCGGCGAACGTCTTCCAGGGCAAGACCTTCGGGGTCGGCGACGGCGCGCTGCGCCGGCCGGCGAACTGGAAGCACGTGGTCAACCCGTTCAAGCCGTCCTGGGGAGAGCCGTACATCGACCAGGTCGTGCGGATGATGGGCGCGTTGAACGCGGCCAAGGACGCGGCGCGCGGGCACGAGGCGGTGCTCGTGAGCCACCAGCTGCCGATCTGGATCGTGCGCTCCTACGTCGAGCGGCGGCGGCTGTGGCACGACCCGCGCAAGCGACAGTGCACGCTCGCCTCGCTGACGACGTTCACGTACCAGGGCGACCGGATCGTGTCCGTGGGCTACACCGAGCCCGCCCGCGATCTGGTGCCCGCTCATCTCCTCGCGGGCGCGAAGCCGGTGAAGGGGAAGGGCAAGGCCTTCGGGGCGTAGCGAGCCGGAGAGAAGTGCACGGAGCGTGAGAGCGCGGTAAGGGTTCCGTCACATACGGACAATTTCCCGTTATTTGTTGTGAAATTCATATCGCTCCCGTGCAACCGCCGTGTCCGTCGCGCGCTCTGAGTGGGTGACCACATCAGAGGACGTGACGGATCGGGGAACTCATGCGCACCTTCTCCCGGAGGGGAATACTCGGCCTCGGCGCGGGCACCGCGGTCGCCGCCGGACTCGCGGGCTGCGGCAGCCTCGAGTCCTCGGGCGGCTCGCACCACGCCGGCGGTTCCGGGCCGGGTGCGGGTTCGCACGGGGACAAGAGCCAGGGCGGCGCCCACACGGAGAACCCGGTCCGTCCGATCGGTGACGGTTCGACGTCGTTCACCGGCAAGCAGCCCCACCAGCCCGCCAGGCCCGAGCCGCTGGAGCCGGGTCAGACCCCGCCGCAGTTCGTCGTCTTCTCCTGGGACGGGGCGGGCGAGGTCGGCAACGGCCTGTTCCCGCGTTTCCTGGACCTCGCCGAGCAGCACGACGCCCACATGACGTTCTTCCTGTCCGGGCTGTATCTGCTGCCGGAGAGCAAGAAGCGGATGTACGACCCGCCGAACAATCCGCGCGGCGCCTCCGACATCGGCTATCTGACCGACGACCACATCAGGGCCACCCTCGCCAACGTCCGCCGCGCCTGGCTGGAGGGGCACGAGATAGGCACCCACTTCAACGGCCACTTCTGCGGCGAGACCCGCGGCTCGGTCAAGTGGTGGACCCCGCAGCAGTGGAAGAACGAGATCGAGCAGGCCAAGTCCTTCGTCAAGCAGTGGCGCACCAACACGGGCCGGCACGACCTGCCCTCCCTGCCCTTCGACTACGACAAGGAACTCGTCGGCGGCCGCACCCCCTGCCTGCTCGGCCAGGACAACCTGCTGCCCACCGCCCGTGAGCTCGGCTGGCGCTACGACGCCTCCTCGCCCGGCGGTCGTCAGGTGTGGCCGGTCAAGCGCCGGGGGATCTGGGACCTGCCGTTGCAGCAGATACCTTTCCCCGGCCACAGGTTCGAGGTCCTCTCCATGGACTACAACATGCTCGCCAACCAGTCGGTGAACTCCACCAAGGCCCCGCCCGCCAACTACCCCGGCTGGCGCCGGCAGGCCGCCCAGTCCTACATCCAGGGCTTCCAGCGGGCATACGAGACAAATCGGGCTCCCTTCTTCATAGGCAACCACTTCGAGCAGTGGAACGGCGGGATCTACATGGACGCCGTCGAAGAGGCCGTCAAGCACATCGCGCGCGAGCGGGAGAAGGGCGCCGACGTGCGCCTGGTCTCCTTCCGGCAGTTCGTCGACTGGATGGACGTGCAGAAGCCGGAGGTGCTCGCCAGGCTGCGCACCCTGGAGGTCGGGCAGCGGCCGGCCGGCGGCTGGAACGAGTTCCTGAAGGACGCCGGGACCTCCGGGACGTCCAAGGGCGCCGTGAACGCTGCCTGATATGCGGTTTTCCGCCCGCGAGGGGGGTGTGCAAGATCCCCGGAACAGGCATGCGAAACTTTTCACATGAGTGTCGTCAGCCGCGCCCCCCAGTGCTCGAACCGGGCGAACCGTACGTCCGCACCGCACCGCACGCGCACGACCCGCGTCCGCGGGCGCACCACCCTCCTCGCGGCCGGGACCGCCGCCCTGGCACTCGCCCTGTCCGCGTGCGGCTCCGGAGGTGCCTCCGGAGGCTCCGGCAACACCAACTTCATCACCGGCGCCGACGGCATCGCGACCGTGAAGAAGGGCGACCGCAAGCCCGCGCCCGACCTGTCCGGCCGGACCATCGACGGCAAGCAGCTCGACATCGCCTCCTACAAGGGCAAGGTCGTCGTCCTCAACGTCTGGGGTTCCTGGTGCGCGCCGTGCCGGGCCGAGGCGCCCAACCTGGTGAAGGTCGCCGAGGACACCGCCGACAAGGGCGTGCAGTTCGTCGGCATCAACACCCGTGACACCAGCCCCCAGCCGGCCCTCGCCTTCGAGAAGCGCTACGGGGTGCCGTTCCCGAGCCTGTACGACCCGACCGGCAAGCTCATGCTCCGCTTCAAGAAGGGCACGCTGAACCCGCAGCTGATCCCGACCACGATCATCGTCGACCGGGACGGGAACATCGCCGCGCGAGCGCTCCAGGCGCTCAGCGAGGAGAAGCTGCGCAAGATGCTCGACCCGGTCGTCGCGGAGAAGTGAGCCACCGTGCTACTGGCCGCGGCCACTGACGCCAACCAGACCGTCAGCAGCGGAGCCCTCGTGCTCGCGCTGCCCATCGCCGTACTCGGTGGGCTCGTCTCCTTCTTCTCGCCGTGCGTCCTGCCCCTCGTCCCGGGTTATCTGTCGTATGTGACGGGCGTCACCGGCACCGATCTGGCGGAGGCCCGGCGCGGGCGGATGGCCGTCGGCGCCTCCCTCTTCGTCCTCGGTTTCACCGCCGTGTTCGTCTCCGGGGGCGCGCTGTTCGGCTACTTCGGCCAGAACCTCCAGGACCACAAGGGCCCCCTCACCAAGGTGCTGGGCGTGCTCATGATCCTCATGGGCGTGTTCTTCATGGGCCTGATGCCCTGGATGACCCAGCGTGAGTTCCGGTTCCACAAGCGCCCGACCACCGGTCTGGTCGGCGCGCCGCTCCTCGGAGCGCTGTTCGGCATCGGCTGGACCCCGTGCATCGGGCCGACCCTCTCCGCCGTCCAGACGCTCTCCTTCCAGCAGGCCAGCGCCGGACGCGGTGCCGTGCTGACCGTCGCCTACTGCGCCGGGCTCGGCATCCCGTTCGTGCTCACCGCGATCGCCTTCCGCAAGGCCCTCGGCGCCTTCGGCTGGGTCAAGCGCCACTATGTCTGGGTGATGCGCATCGGCGGCACGATGATGATCGTGACCGGTGTGCTGCTGCTCACCGGCGCCTGGGACCGGCTGGTGCAGGAGATGCAGAACTGGTCCACCGGCTTCACTGTGGGGATCTGATCCATGAGCAAGACGACCACCGGCACCACCGCCGACGAGACCCCCGCCGCCGGGCACCCCGGGGCCGCCGAGGACGACCTGGGAGCGGCCGGCTCACAGCTGTCCACCGCGCCCGTGGAGACCACGGTCCCCGGCTCCTTCGGCGGCAACCGCGCCCCGGGTCTGGCCGGACGGCTCGCCTGGACCGGGCGCGAGATCACCGGCTGGGTGCGCTGGTTCTGGCGGCAGCTGACCTCCATGCGGGTCGCGCTGCTGCTGCTGTTCCTGCTCTCCCTGGGCGCCATCCCGGGCTCCCTGATCCCGCAGAACGGCAGCGACGCGCTGAAGGTCGAGACCTTCAGGCAGACGCACAAGACGCTCGCGCCCCTCTACGACAAGCTCGGCCTGTTCCACGTCTACAGCTCGGTGTGGTTCTCCGCGATCTACATCCTGCTGTTCGTCTCCCTCATCGGCTGCATCGTGCCGCGCACCTGGCAGTTCACCGGCCAGCTGCGCAGCCGCCCGCCGGGTGCGCCGAAGCGGCTGAACCGGCTGCCCGCGCACGCCACCTGGCGCACCGCCGTCACGCCCGAGGAGGTCCGCGAGGCGGCGCTGAGGATCCTCAAGCAGCGGCGCTTCCGCGCGCACACCGAAGGTGACGCCGTCGCCGCCGAGAAGGGCTATCTGCGCGAGGTCGGCAACCTGGTCTTCCACCTGGCGCTGATCGTGATGCTGATCGCCTTCGCCTGGGGTCAGCTGTTCAAGACCGAGGGCAACAAGCTGATCATCGAGGGCGACGGCTTCACCAACACCCTCATCCAGTACGACGACTTCAAGTCGGGCAACCTCTTCGACGACGACGACCTGGTGCCGTTCAGCTTCAACCTGAAGAAGTTCACCGGGACCTACGCGCGCAGCGGCCCCAACAAGGGCACCCCGCGCGTCTACCGGGCGGACGTCGACTACAGCGTGGGAGCCGACGGCACGACGCGGAAGGGCACCATCTCGCCCAACCACCCGCTGGAGATCGACGACGCCAAGGTCTACCTCGTCAGCCACGGCTACGCACCGACCGTCACCGTGCGCGACGGCAAGGGCGACGTCGTCTACCACCAGGCGGTCCCGCTGCTGCCGATGGACGCCAACGTCACCTCGCAGGGCGCGATCAAGGTGATGGACGGCTACACGAACCCGCAGCACAAGCGCGAGCAGCTGGGCTTCAAGGCGTTCTTCGTGCCGACCTTCGCGGGCGCCGGCAAGGGCACGATGTTCTCCCAGTTCCCCGCGCTGGACTTCCCCGTCCTCGCGCTGAACGCCTACCACGGCGACCTGGGCGTGGACGCGGGCGTCCCGCAGAACGTCTACCAGCTGGACACCAAGAACCCGAACCTGAAGCAGTACAAGGACGCCAAGGGCAACATCCTCGCGGCCCGGCTGCTCCCCGGCGAGACCATGAAGCTGCCGAACGGCGCCGGGTCCATCACCTTCGACAAGGACATCAAGGAGTGGGCCGGCTTCCAGATCGTCCAGCAGCCCGGCAACGGCTGGGCGCTGACCGGTTCCCTCGCCGCCATCGCCGGCCTGGCCGGCTCGCTGTTCATCCAGCGCCGCCGCGTCTGGGTCCGCGCGGTGCGGGGCGCCGACGGCGTGACGGTCGTCGAGGTGGCGGGCCTGGGCCGCAGCGAGTCCGCGAAGCTCCCCGAGGAGATCGGCGACCTGGCCGCCCTCGTCCACGACAAGGCACCGACACAGACCGACGCCGACCCCGACCCGGAGCCGGACGCCGACACCCCCGCACCCGCCGAAGGGGCTGAGCAGAAGTGACTCTCGCCGCCGCAACCGAGCTCGCCACGGCGAGCAACGAAAATCTCGCGCACATCAGCAACGCGCTGGTCTACTCCTCGATGGCCGTCTACACCCTGGCCTTCTTCGCCTACATCGCCGAATGGCTCCTCGGCAGCCGCAGCAAGGTGGCCCGTACGGCCGCCGCGCTGACCGCCGAGAACGAGTCCGCCGCCACGGCCCGGGGACCGGCGGTGACGGTGAAGTCCGCCGGGGGCACCGCCGTACTGGAGCGGCCCAAGGTGGTCGTACGCTCCTCGGCCGGGTCGCGTGACGTGCCCGACGGTCCCGGCGCGCACGGCGGCGACGAGCAGGGCGACCTGTACGGCCGGATCGCCGTCTCCTTCACGGTGCTCGCCTTCCTGGTGGAGCTGGGCGGCGTCGTCGCCCGCGCGGCCTCGGTGGAGCGGGCGCCGTGGGGCAACATGTACGAGTTCAACATCACCTTCTCCACGGTCGCGGTCGGCGTGTACCTCGGTCTGCTCGCGCTGAAGAAGAACGTGCGCTGGATCGGCCTGTTCCTGACCACCACGGTCCTGCTCGACCTGGGCCTCGCGGTCACCAAGCTCTACACGGCGAGCGACCAGCTCGTCCCCGCCCTGCACTCGTACTGGCTGTACATCCACGTCTCCACCGCGATCTTCTGCGGCGCGGTCTTCTACGTCGGCGCGATCTCCGCCCTGCTGTACCTGTTCAAGGACAGCTACGAGAGCAAACTGGCGAGCGGCGGCAAGCCCGGCTCCTTCGCGACCTCCGTCCTGGAGCGGCTGCCCGCCTCGGCGTCCCTGGACAAGTTCTCCTACCGCGTCAACGCGGCCGTCTTCCCGCTGTGGACGTTCACGATCATCGCGGGCGCCATCTGGGCCGAGTCCGCCTGGGGCCGCTACTGGGGCTGGGACCCGAAGGAGACCTGGGCGTTCATCACCTGGGTCGGCTACGCCTGCTACCTGCACGCCCGCTCCACGGCCGGCTGGAAGGGCCGCAAGGCGGCGTACATCGCGCTGATCGCCTTCGCCTGCTTCCTGTTCAACTACTACGGCGTCAACCTCTTCGTGAGCGGCAAGCACTCGTACGCGGGCGTCTGACCCGCTCCGTACGGAAGGACAGGACCGGCACACGCCCACACGTGTGCCGTGCGCCGTCATCCGTATGGAGTCAGGCTGGTGTCATGACCGGTTCCATCGAACAGGGCACCAGCCAGACCCACGGGAACACCCATCTGCTGCACTTCGTGGTGCGGCTTCCCCGGCCGATGGGGAAGGTCTGGCCGACGCTGGCGACCTCCGAGGGGCTCGCAGGATGGTTCACCGCCGCCGACGAACTCCAGCCCCGGCTCGGTGGCGAGGTCACCCTGCGGGGCCTGGGCAGCGGGCGGGTCACCGCGTGGGACGTGGACCGGATCGCCGAGTACACGTTGGAGGACGGCGGCCGTCTCCGCTTCCACCTGGAACGGGACGGCGACCAGGCGTGCGTCCTGCGCTTCACCCACGAGTTCCAGGGCGAGCAGGACTCGGAGGCGGCCTGGCGCACCCGGTTCGAGCGGCTGATCGAACAGCTGGCGGCCGAGCCGTGAGGCACGGACGCCGGGTCCCCGGCGGCAACGAGCCCTGACGGCAGCCCCGGTGACGGGACCCCGGTGGTGCGTGGCAGATACTGGTGCGCATGGCTTACGACGATCTGCGCTCCCTGCTCAGGGCGCTGGAGCGCGAGGGCGACCTCAAGCGCATCAAGGCCGAGGTCGACCCCTACCTGGAGGTCGGGGAGATCGTCGACCGGGTGCAGAAGTCCGGCGGCCCCGCGTTGCTCTTCGAGAACGTGAAGGGCTCGGCCATGCCGCTGGCCATGAACGTCTACGGCACCGATCGACGGCTGCTGAAGGCGCTCGGCCTGAAGTCGTACGCCGAGATCAGCGACCGGATCGGCGGGCTGCTCAAGCCCGAACTGCCGCACGGGTTCGTGGGCGTGCGCGAGGCGTTCGGCAAGCTCGGCGCGATGACGCACGTACCGCCGAAGAAGGTGAAGAGCGACAGCGCGCCCGTGCAGGAGGTCGTGCTGCGCGGCGACGAGGTCGACCTCGACCGGCTGCCGGCCCTGTTCACCTGGCCGAAGGACGGCGGGTCCTTCTTCAACCTCGGGCTGACCCACACCAAGGACCCGGTCAGCGGGGTGCGCAACCTCGGGCTGTACCGCCTCCAGCGCCACGACAGGCGCACCATCGGCATGCACTGGCAGATCCACAAGGACAGCCGCAACCACTACCAGGTGGCGGCCAGGAGGGGCGAGCGGCTGCCGGTCGCCATCGCCTTCGGGTGCCCGCCCGCCGTGACGTACGCCTCCACCGCCCCGCTGCCCGGTGACATCGACGAGTACCTGTTCGCGGGGTTCGTCGCGGGCAGGCGGATCGAGATGGTCGACTGCAAGACCGTGCCGCTGCAGGTGCCCGCGCAGGCCGAGGTCGTTCTGGAGGGCTGGCTGGAGCCCGGCGAGATGCTGCCGGAGGGGCCGTTCGGCGACCACACCGGCTTCTACACCCCGCAGGAGCCGTTCCCGGCGCTGACCATCGACTGCGTGACGATGCGCAGGCGCCCGCTGCTCCAGTCGATCGTGGTCGGGCGCCCCCCGACGGAGGACGGTCCGCTGGGCCGCGCGACGGAGCGCTTCTTCCTGCCCCTGCTGAAGATCATCGTGCCGGACATCGTGGACTACCACCTGCCCGAGGCGGGCGGCTTCCACAACTGCGCGATCGTCTCGATCGACAAGAAGTACCCCAAGCACGCCCAGAAGGTGATGCACGCGATCTGGGGGGCGCACATGATGTCGCTGACCAAGCTGATCGTGGTCGTCGACGCCGACTGCGACGTGCACGATCTGCACGAGGTCGCCTGGCGGGCCCTGGGCAACACGGACTACGCCCGCGACCTCACGGTCGCCGAGGGCCCCGTCGACCACCTCGACCACGCCTCCTACCAGCAGTTCTGGGGAGGCAAGGCGGGCATCGACGCGACCAGGAAATGGCCCGAGGAGGGCTACACGCGAGACGGCGGGTGGCCGGACATGGTCCTGTCGGACCCCGATACGGCGGCCCTGGTGGACCGCCGCTGGAAGGAGTACGGCCTGTGAGCAGCGCCTCCGCGGCACTTCCGCAACCGGGACGCACCAAGGCGTTCCTGCGCCTGGTGATGATCGAGCACTCGGTGTTCGCGCTGCCCTTCGCGTACATCGCCGCGCTGACGGCGATGTACACGTGGGACCGGAACATCCACTGGGAGCGGCTGCTGCTGGTCACCGTCTGCATGGTGGGTCTGCGCACCTTCGCCATGGCGGTCAACCGGATCATCGACCGGGAGATCGACGCCCGCAACCCCCGCACCGCGCACCGCGAACTGGTGACCGGCACGATGTCCGTCCGCCACGCCTGGACGGGCGCCCTGATCGCCGTCGTGGTCTTCCTGGCCGCCGCCGCCCTGCTCAACCCGCTCTGCCTGGCCCTCGCCCCCATCGCGGTGATCCCGATGGTGGTCTACCCCTACGGCAAGAGGTTCACCGACTTCCCGCAGGCCATCCTGGGCCTGGCCCAGGCGATGGGCCCGATCGGCGGCTGGCTGGCGATCAGCGGCGAGTGGAACTGGAAGGCGGTGGTCCTCGGCCTGGCCGTCGGCATCTGGATCGGCGGCTTCGACCTGATCTACGCCTGCCAGGACGTCGAGACCGACCGTGAGATCGGCGTGCGGTCGGTCCCGGCCCGATTCGGCATCCCGGCCGCCATCTGGGGAGCCAGGGCCTGCCACACCGTCACCACCGCGCTGCTCGTCTGGTACGCGGTCGTCACCGGCGCGGGCACCTTCTTCTGGCTGGGCCTGGTCGTGGTGGCGGGCGCCTTCGTCTACGAGCACTCGATCGTCCGCCCGCACGACCTGTCCCGCCTGAACAGGGCGTTCTTCAGCGTCAACGGGTTCATCGGGATCGCCCTGTTCCTGTGCGCGCTGCTGGACCTGCTGGTGCGGGGCCTGTCGGTCTGAGTACCCCGCATCCCGGTACGCTCAAGACGTGAACGCAGGAGAAACGCAGCGCACGCCTTGGATCGTGGGGGTGTCCGGTGCGTCCGGGACGCCGTACGCGGCCGCTGTGCTGCGGGCGTTGCTGGACGCCGGGGAGAGTGTCGACCTGGTGGTCAGCCGGGCCTCGCGACTGACCCTGCTCGACGAGACCGGCATCTCCTTCCGGGACGCCCACTGGCGCGACGACCTGCGCGAATGGCTGGCGCGCGGGGCCGACGGCAAGCCGGGCGCCTTCGACGCCGACGTCGACCGGGTGCGGTACTGGAACGCCGGCGACCTGGCCGCGGGGCCGTCGTCGGGGTCGTACCCCGCGAAGGGCATGCTCATCGTGCCGGCCTCCACGGCCTGCGTGGCCGGGGTCGCGCTCGGACTGTCGAAGGACCTGCTGCAGCGGATGGCGAGCGTCACCCTGAAGGAGCGCCGGCCGCTGGTCGTGGCCGTTCGGGAGACCCCGTTGAACGGACCGACGCTGCGGCACCTGGTCGCACTGGACGACGCGGGCGCCACCGTCCTGCCCGCCTCTCCGGCCTTCTACGCGGGGGCGACGCACATCCAGGACCTGGTGGACTTCGTCGCCGGCCGCGTGCTCGACGCGGTGGGAGTCGCGCACACCCTCTACCGGCGGTGGGAGGGCGGACTCGGCGGCGCCGGCGGCACCGCCTGAGCCCGCGTCCAGCTCCCACCCATCCCTTGTCACCTCATCAGAACTCTTCAGCGGAAGGCTCGATCGCATGGACGCGGTGGACAGGCAGCTCATCCAGGCTCTGAGGGAGAACGGCCGGGCCTCCTACGCGGAGCTGGGGCGCCTCGTCGGACTGTCGGGACCGAGCGTCACCGACCGCATCAACCGGCTGGAGGCGGCCGGTGTCATCACCGGCTACCGGGCCACCGTGGACGCCGCCTCGCTCGGTCTCGGCGTCACCGCCCTGATCGGCATCTCGCTCTCGGACGCTGCCGACCACGAGGACGTGGCGCAGCGGCTGAAGGATCTGCCCGAGATCGAGGACTGCTGGTTCATCGCGGGCGACGACTCCTACATGCTCAAGGTGCGTGCCGCGGACGTCGACGGTCTGGAGAGGATCATCCGGCGGCTGTCCGGCACCAAGGGCGTCTCCCGGACCCGTACCACCATCGTGCTGTCCACGAAGTGGGAGAACCGGGTCGGGGAGCTGCCGGAGGAGGTGTAGGCATAGGGTTGGGCGTGCTGTCGGAGAAAGGTGTTGGCATGGACGTCGGGCTCAAGCGCGAGCTGGAGGAGAAGGTCCGTTCCGGTGAGCGGCTGACCCGTGAGGACGGCATCGCGCTGTACGAGTCGGACGACCTGGCCTGGCTCGGCGGCCTGGCGCACGAGGTGCGCACCCGCATGAACGGCGACGTGGTGCACTTCAACGTCAACCGGCACCTCAACATGACGAACGTGTGCACCGCGTCCTGCGCGTACTGCTCCTTCCAGCGCAAGCCGGGCGAGAAGGACGCGTACACGATGCGCATCGAGGAGGCGGTGAAGCTCGCCAAGGCGATGGAGTCGGAGAACCTCACCGAGCTGCACATCGTCAACGGCCTCCACCCCAACCTGCCCTGGCGCTACTACCCGCGCTCCCTGCGCGAGCTCAAGGCGGCCCTCCCCGGCGTGTCGCTGAAGGCGTTCACGGCCACCGAGATCCACCACTTCGAGACCATCTCCGGGCTCTCCGCCTCCGAGATCCTCGACGAGCTGATCGACGCCGGCCTGGAGTCGCTGACCGGCGGCGGCGCGGAGATCTTCGACTGGGAGGTCCGTCAGCACATCGTGGGCCACCGCACCCACTGGGAGGACTGGTCGCGGATCCACCGCCTGGCGCACGAGAAGGGCCTGAAGACCCCGTGCACCATGCTCTACGGCCACATCGAGGAGCCCCGCCACCGCGTCGACCACGTGCTGCGGCTGCGTGAACTCCAGGACGAGACCGGCGGCTTCCAGGTCTTCATCCCGCTGCGCTACCAGCACGACTTCGTCGACATGAAGGACGGCAAGGTCCGCAACCGGCTCCAGGCCCGCACGACGATGGCCACCGGTGCGGAGGCGCTGAAGACCTTCGCCGTCTCCCGGCTGCTGTTCGACAACGTCCCGCATGTGAAGGTGTTCTGGGTGATGCACGGCGTGCAGACCGCCCAGCTCGCGCTCCAGCACGGCGCGGACGACATGGACGGCTCGGTGGTCGAGTACAAGATCACGCACGACGCGGACGACTTCGGCACCCCGAACAAGCTGACCCGCGAGGACCTGCTGGAGCTGATCCGTGACGCGGGCTTCCGCCCGGTCGAGCGCAACACGCGCTACGAGATCATCCGGGAGTTCGACGGCCCGGACCCGGCGCGCCGCGAGTCGCCGCAGCCCATGCGGGTGTGAGCTCGTCGCGCACCCGGATGTGAGCCCGCCGCCGGCGCGGGTGTGAGCCCATCGGGGCGCGGTACCCGGCGGGCGTGAGTCCACGTACATCGGCGGGCGCCGGCGCGCCCGAGGAGGCGTACACCGCCGAGCCCTTCGTGCCGCAGCGCGGCGGGCTGCCGGCGCTGCGCCGGGCCGCCGCCGACTGCCGGGGCTGTCCGCTGCATCTGAACGCCACGCAGACGGTGTTCGGCGCCGGGAACGCGGACGCCCGGGTCATGCTGGTCGGCGAGCAGCCGGGGGACCAGGAGGACCGGCAGGGCAAGCCGTTCGTCGGGCCCGCGGGGCGGCTGCTGGACCGGGCGCTGGCCGAGGCGGGCATCGACCCCGGCGAGGCGTACGTCACCAACGCCGTCAAGCACTTCAAGTTCACCCGGGCCGAGCCGCGCAAGCGCCGTATCCACAAGGCGCCGAGCCTGCGGGAGATGACGGCGTGCGGGCCGTGGCTCGCCGCCGAGCTGACGGTCGTGGACCCCGAGCTGATCGTGGTGCTCGGGGCGACCGCCGGGAAGGCGCTGCTCGGTCCGTCGTTCCGGGTGGGCGAGGTGCGCGGCACCGTCCTGGAACGGGAGATCCACGGGCGGCCGGAGCGGCTGGTGCCGACCGTGCATCCGTCGTCGGTGCTGCGGGCGCAGGACGACGAGGACCGAAAGGCGGCCTATGGGGGGCTGGTCGCGGATCTGAAAGTGGCGGCGAGGGCCCTGGCGTAATAGATACACTCGCCTCATGCCCCTTACTTTCACGCTCGACCCCTCCGTGAACCGCGCGCTGCGCGACGGCATCCTCGACCTGTGGAGCGACGTGACGGACGCGGGCGGCGCGGTCGGCTTCGTGGCGCCGGTGACCCCGGTGACGCGCGAGGAGATCCGGGCCGAGCTGGTGCGGCACTTCGTGGCGATGGCCGAGGGCCGCGCCCGGCTCCTGGTCGGCCACGACGAGGAGGGCCGCGTCGCCGCGACGGCCTTCCTGACCCGCAACACCCATCGGCTGATGACCCACTGGCTGTGGCTCTACACGGCCCTGGTGCACCCCCGGCACCAGGGCCGCGGCCACGGACGGGACCTGCTGGCGGCCGCCGAGGACGCGGCCCGCGGCATCGACGGCATCGAGGCGATCCGGCTCACCTGCCGGGGTGGGCTCGGCCTGGAGCGGTTCTACGCCTCCTGCGGCTACAAGGAGGTCGGCCGGGTGCCCGGCGCCATCCGCGTCGCACCCGGCGACGAACGCGACGACGTGATCATGCTTCTGCCGCTGGCCTGAGGGTTTGCCCGCTTTGGCACCCCCGTGAAAGATCCGGTGCCGGGCGTGCTTCACTGAATGCTGGGCCGTTGGACCTTCTCCCCCCATGGATACGGAAGAGTGGATTGAGATGCTCCGCTACACACTGATGCGCCTCGGGATCTTCGTGGGCTGCCTCGTGGTCGTCTGGGGCCTCGTCCGACTCGGCATCGCCCCGCGCGGCCTCGGCAGCTCCAACGGCCTGTGGATCGCCCTGCTCGCCCTGGTCGTTTCGGCCCCGATCAGCTTCGTCGCCCTGCGCAAGGAGCGGGACCGGGCCTCGGCGCAGGTCGCCCGGCGGGTGGACCGGATGAAGGCGAACATGGAGGCCAGCGCCGGGGTGGAGGACCTGGCGGACGAGCAGGCGCGGGCCCGGTCCCAGGCGTCCTGATCCGGCCGGAACGACCGCGCACGGCCGCTTCCGGGATCTGCGGGCGGCGCGGCGAACCGTAGGCTTGCCCCCATGGGTGCCGTGAAGACCAAGCGGATGCCGCGGGCCGTTCGCGAACAGCAGATGCTCGACGCCGCCGTACGGACCTTCGGGCGGCGCGGATACATGGCCGCGTCCATGGACGAGATCGCCGAACTCGCGGGCGTCTCCAAGCCGTTGGTCTACCTGTATCTGAACTCCAAGGAAGACCTCTTCAGCGCCTGCATACGCCGTGAGGCCGCCGCGCTGACCGACGCCGTGCGCGCCGGGGTGCGCGTCGACGCGCCCGCCGACCGGCAGCTCTGGGAGGGGCTGCGGGCGTTCTTCACGCACACCGCGCGACACCCGGACGGCTGGGCGGTGCTGCACCTCCAGGCGCGCACGCACGGTGAGCCGTTCGCGTCCGAGGTGGCCGCGATGCGTGCGGAGATCGTGGCCTTCGTCACCCAGCTGATCGCCGTCACGGCCCGGGACGCCCACGGCGACCCCGATCTGCCCGAGCGTGAGGTCGCCGGGCTCGCCGAGGCCCTGGTCGGCGCCGCCGAGTCCCTGGCCGCCTGGGCCAACACCACCCCGGGCGTCACCGCCCGCCAGGCCGCGGCCACCTTGATGAACTTCGCCTGGGCCGGCCTGGGCAACCTCATGGAGGGCCGGGTCTGGTCGCCACCGGGGGAGCGGCCCGTGGGTCACAAGGGATAGACCTCCCCGGCCACCCGCACCCGGTCCGACCGGTCCCGCAGTTCGAATCGCCGGCCCCGCGCCGCGTACGTCACCGTCCCCGGCAGCAGCACCGGCGCCCGGAACTCGGCGCGTACGGCGCAGGAGTCGGACGTGCCGCGCGCGGCGAGACAGCGGGCCACGGTCCACATGCCGTGCGCGATCGCGCGGGGGAAGCCGAACGGCCGGGCGGTGAGCGGGTGGAGGTGGATCGGGTTGCGGTCGCCGGACGCGGCGCCGTACCGCCGTCCGAGGTCGCCGGGCAGGTGCCACTGGGCGACGGCGGGAAGGGGCCGCCGTGCCTCCCCGGCCGGCTCGGGGGTCCCGTGCCCCGTGCGGTGCCGGGCCAGATACCGGCTCCTCGACTCCCAGACGACGTCCCCGCCGGCCCGCATCTCCGTCACGACGACGGCCTCCGTGCCCCGCCGGTGCAGCACCGTCCCCTCGACGTACACGGTCAGTTCGTACTCTCCGGTGGCCGCGAGCGCCCGGTGCCGCGTGATCTCCAGCGAGGTGTGGACGAGGCCGAGCAGCGGCAGCGGGAAGTCCCGTCCGCTCATCAGCCGCATGGCGAGCGGAAAGCCGAGCACCTGCGGATACGTCACCGGCAGGGTGCCGTCCCCGGCGGGACCGGCAGCGAACCCGCACACCTGTTCGTACGCCGCCAGGCGGGCCGGGTCGGCGCGCAGCCCCGGCAGGACGAGCCGGACGCGCGGAAACCCGCCGCCGGCGCCGGGCCGCTTGAAGGGCGACAGCAGGGCCCCGCGCAGGAGGAGGGGCGGAAGTGCGGGAGGCCCGGTGAGGACGATACGCATCACGCCCCCCGTCCCTGTGGGCCGGCCTCGATCAGCCGAGGGCCTGCGGCCATGTGCGACTCCCGTGCGACTGAGGATGTACTTACTCTAGAGTAATGTTACCGAAGGTAAGGCCATGTCGTGGATGAGGAGCCGACCGGGACGAGCCCCGTGCGCGACATCGCCCGCGGAGCGGCCCGCGGACACCGCTTGCTGACGTCCAAGATTGCACAGCCCCGTTCCCGGACCATCTCCCAACCCGCCCCGAACCCGCACGGACTCCCCACGAGCGCGCCGTACGATCCGCATGCAACCGGCGGTAACACCGAAGACCGCACAGCCGCGCACGCACCACCGGTGAACGACTCGGTCCGCACCGCGCGTACCCCTATGCAGCAGAGCGGCAGTCGCCGCCGGCCCCAGGAGCTGCCATGCCCATCTCGTACTCGTCGTCCCCGTCGCCCTCCGGCTCCGCCGTGCCGCCGTCCGCCCCGGAGCGCGACCACGGCTACGACTACGACCCCGAGGGCGGCCCGGTGCTCGTCGCGCCGGAGACCCGGCGGCTGAACGGCGAGGTGCGCGAGGCGTACGTACCGCCGCTGGTGTCGCGGGTGACGCACGGCTCGCTGGCCGACCTGCCGTTCGAGAACGCGGCCGCGGACCCGGCCCGCCGGGTCCTGAGCCGGCGGGCCGCGGGCGGCGGCTGGACCCATCTGACGGCACAACAGTTCGCCGACCAGGTGCGGTCGGTGGCGCAGGGCCTGATCGCCGAGGGCCTGATGCCGGGCGACCGGATCGCGGTCATGGCCCGCACCACCTACGAGTGGACGCTGCTGGACTTCGCGGCCTGGGCCGCGGGCCTGGTCACCGTCCCCGTCTACCCCACCTCCTCCCTCTTCCAGACCCGTTGGATCCTCCAGGACTCCGGCGCCGTCGCCCTGGTGACCGAGACGGCCGGGCAGGCGGCGGCCCTCGGCCCGGAACGCGACCGCCTGCTGGACCTGCGCCACATCTGGGTCGTCGAGCAGGGCCACGTCGACCGCCTGGCGGAGGCGGGCGCGACCGTCCCGGACCAGGAGGTGGACGTGCGCCGGGGCATGCTCGGCCCCGACACCCTGGCGACCCTCGTCTACACCTCCGGCACGACGGGCCGCCCGAAGGGCTGCGCACTGACCCACCGCAACTTCCTGGCCGAGGTCGACAACGCGATCGAACTCCTCTACCCGGTCTTCCGGAGCAGGACGACGGAGGAGCCCGCGACGCTTCTCTTCCTCCCCCTCTCGCATGTCTTCGGCCGCATGGTGGCGGTCGCCTGCGTCCGGGCCGGGGTACGGCTGGGGCATGCGCCGAGCCTCGCGGCCGAGGACCTGCTGGCCGACCTGGCGAGCTTCCGGCCGACGTTCCTGCTGGCCATCCCGTACATGCTGGAGAAGATCTACAACAACGCCCGGGCCACGGCGGAACGGAGCGGCCGGGCGTCCTCCTTCGACCGCGCCGCCAGGGTGGCCCGCCGCCACGGCGAGGCCGTCGAGGCCCGCCGGCACGGCACGGGCCCCGGACCGAGCCGCGTCCTGCGGACGGCACGGGCCTTCTACGACCCGCTCGTCTACCGCCGGATACGCGGCGCACTGGGGGGGCGGCTGCGGCACGTCATCTCCGGCGGCTCCCCGCTGGGCCGCCGCCTGGCCGCCTTCTACGCCGGGGCGGGCATCGAGGTCTACGAGGGGTACGGACTGACGGAGACCACGGGCGCGGCCACGGTGACGCCCCCGGACCGGCCCCGCCTGGGGACGGTCGGCTGGCCGCTGCCGGGCACCCGGGTGCGCATCGCCGCGGACGGCGAGGTGCTGCTCAGCGGCGACCAGGTGTTCCGCGGCTACTGGGACCCGAACGCCGGCGGGGTGGTCCCCGCGACGCACGACGGCTGGTTCCCGACGGGGGACATCGGCCGCCTGGACGACGAGGGCTATCTGACGATCACCGGCCGGAAGAAGGAGATCCTGATCACGGCGGGCGGCAAGAACGTGGCGCCGGCACCCCTGGAGAACTGGCTCCGCTCCCACCCCCTGATCTCCCAGTGCATGGTCCTGGGCGACGGCCGCCCCTACGTCTCCGCGCTGATCACCCTGGACCCGGAGGGCATCACCCACTGGCGCCGGATGAACGGCAGGCACCCGGTGCCGCCGGAACTGCTGACCGGCGACCCGGAGCTGGCGGCGATCCTGCAACGGGCCGTGGACGAGGCCAACAAGCTGGTCTCCCGCCCCGAGTCGATCCGCCGCTTCGCCGTGCTGCCCGTGGACTTCACGGAGGCGGCGGGCCATCTGACCCCGTCGATGAAGCTGCGGCGGGAGGCGATCATGCGGGACTTCGCGCGGGACGTGGAACGGCTGTACGAGACGTGAGCCCGGCCGGGCCGGTGACGGTGGCGCTCACGCCTCGTGCGGAGCCGTGAGGGGAGGCTTGCGGGCGATCAGGAAGGCCTGGGGGACCGGCTCCCCGAGCGCCTCGTCCGGCTCGCGCACGGTCCGGGAGCGCAGCGCGAAACCGGCCCCGGCCAGGAGCGCGGCGATCCGGTCCGGCCGCCGCCGTTCGAAGTCCAGGGAGACCGGACGGCCGAACGGCCGCTCGTGACGGCGCGGCTCGTCGCCGACCTGGAAGGCGATCAGCAGGTGCCCGCCCGGTGCGAGCACGCGGTGGAACTCCTCGAAGAGAACCGGCAGCCGGTCCAGGGGCGTGTGGATGGAGGAGTACCAGGAGACGACACCGGCAAGCCCGCCGTCGGGAAGCTCCAGCTCCAGCATCGAACCCTGCTCGAACCGCAGCCCCGGGTTCTCCCGGCGGGCGATGGCGAGCATCGACGCCGACAGGTCCAGCCCGAACACGCGCATCCCGAGCGCGGCGAGGTGTGCCGTGACCCGTCCGGGCCCGCATCCCAGGTCGGCGACCTCGCCGTCCTTCCCCACGAGCTCCGCGAAGGCCGCGAGCACCGCCCGGTCCAGGGGCGTGGCGGCGACGATCCCGCGGAAGAGCTCGGCGTAGTCCTCGGCGATGGCGTCGTAGAAGGTCCGGGTGCTGGTGAGGAAGTCCGTCGTCATGGTCGGGGACTCTAGAGGCGCCCACTGACAACGCACGCCGCGCGCGGGCGGACGGTTCGGAGGATCGCGGAGAAAGAGTTCGCGGAGAATTCATCCGGGGCCGGCCCCGGGTACGGGCCGTCGTTCCGCAAAGGCAGGAGCCCCGTCGCCTTGCGGCGCGGGGCTCCTTGGGTACTGCGCTCAGGTCTGGTACTGCGCGAGATTCGCTCAGACCGGGGTGACGTTCTCCGCCTGCGGGCCCTTCGGGCCCTGGGTGACGTCGAAGGACACCTGCTGGTTCTCTTCGAGAGAGCGGAAACCGGTCGCGTTGATCGCGGAGTAGTGGACGAAGACGTCGGGGCCGCCGCCTTCCTGGGCAATGAAGCCAAAGCCCTTTTCGGCGTTGAACCACTTCACGGTTCCGGTAGCCATAAGCCCTCCTTGGGCCCAAAGGGTCGCCCTGCTCCAGAACCTGCAATGTGAAAACGAGATCGCCGCACAACTGCATATGTCTGAAAACGACCAGAGCCCGCGGTCACATGCTCCGCAGGCTCTGTACTGCAAGGGAAACCAAAACTGCAACTTGGTGGCGAGCCTAGCACGCGGGCGTGGGAACGCAATAGAGGTCAAGATCACGTCACCCGGACGTTTGAAGGCTCTGGCGAGAGGTTGACGCAGAGCATTTGATGGAAGTAGAGCGGTGCTTCGGCCGGACGGGTGAGAGCCGGGGCGGGCCCGCGCCGGTCGAGGGGGTGGGGACGGGAGCGTATCGGCCAGGGTCTAGTCTCGCGATGTGGACAATTCTCGCACCCGGCCGCGCGTCGGCCACATCCAGTTCCTCAACTGCCTGCCCCTGTACTGGGGGCTCGCGAGAACGGGCACGCTCCTCGATTTCGAGCTCACCAAGGACACTCCGGAGAAGCTCAGCGAGCAGATCGTGCGGGGAGACCTCGACATCGGCCCGGTCACCCTCGTGGAGTTCCTCAAGCACGCCGACGACCTGGTCGCCTTCCCCGACATCGCCGTCGGCTGCGACGGCCCGGTGATGTCGTGCGTGATCGTCTCGCAGATCCCGCTGGACCGGCTCGACGGCGCCCGTGTCGCCCTCGGCTCGACCTCCCGCACTTCCGTCCGCCTGGCCCAGCTGCTGCTTGCCGAGCGGTTCGGTGTGACACCGGACTACTACACCTGCCCGCCCGACCTGAGCCTGATGATGCAGGAGGCGGAGGCGGCCGTGCTCATCGGCGACGCGGCCCTGCGCGCCAACCTCCACGACGGCCCCCGCTACGGCCTCGACGTGCACGACCTCGGGCAGCTGTGGAAGGAGTGGACCGGCCTGCCGTTCGTCTTCGCGGTCTGGGCGGCCCGCCGCGAGTACGCCGAACGGGAGCCGTTGCTCACCCGCAAGGTGCACGAGGCGTTCCTGTCCTCCCGCGACCTGTCCCTGGAGGAGGTCGGCAAGGTCGCCGAACAGGCGGCCCGCTGGGAGGCCTTCGACGAGAAGGTCCTTCAGGAGTACTTCACCACCCTCGACTTCAGCTTCGGCGGACCGCAGCTGGAGGCGGTCGCCGAGTTCGCCCGCCGGGTCGGCCCCACGACGGGCTTCCCGGCGGACGTGAAGGTCGACCTGCTGCGTCCGTAGCGGGCCCGGGCCGCGGGAAGTCCCTGGGGGGCTCCGCCGTTCGGCACTACCCTGCTGAGGGAGTCGTACGGGGGAGGACGCACGCATGCAGCCGCTGGGACCCGACGAGCCCACCGTCGTGGGGCCCTACCGGCTGCTCGGCCGGCTGGGCTCCGGCGGTATGGGCCGTGTCTATCTCGGCCGCAGCGCGGGCGGCCGCACGGTCGCGGTGAAGATCGTGCATCCGCACTTCGCGCTGGACGAGCAGTTCCGGGCCCGGTTCCGGCGCGAGGTGGCCGCCGCGCGCCGGGTGGGCGGCGCCTGGACGGCCCCCGTGCTGGACGCCGACCCCGAGGCGCCCGTGCCCTGGGTCGCCACCGGTTACGCGGCCGGTCCCTCCCTCGCGGCGGCGATCGCGGACGCGGGGCCGCTGCCCGCGCATTCCGTACGGGGCCTCGTCGCCGGTCTGGCCGAGGCGCTGACGGCGGTGCACGAACTGAGCCTGGTGCACCGGGACGTGAAGCCGTCCAACGTGCTGCTCACCCTCGACGGCCCGCTGCTGATCGACTTCGGCATCGCCCGCGCCATGGCGGGCACGGCGTCCCTGACCTCGTCCGGCGTCTCGATCGGCTCGCCCGGCTACATGGCGCCCGAGCAGATCCTCGGCAAGGGCGTCACCGGCGCGGCGGACGTCTTCTCCCTGGGCGCGGTCCTGGTCCACGCGGCGACGGGTGAGCCGCCGTTCCCCGGCGACTCCTCGGCGGCGCTGCTCTACAAGGTCGTCCACGAGGAACCGGAGCTGGACCGGCTGGCCGACGCCGAACTACGAGAGCTGGCACGGGCGTGCCTCGCCAAGGACCCGGCCACCCGCCCCGCCCCCGCCGCGATCGCCCGCCGCCTCGCCCCCGAGGGCGCGGCCCGACTGGTGGCCGGCGGCTGGCTCCCGGGACGGCTGGTCGAGCAGGTCAGCCGCGGCGCCGTACAGCTGCTGAACCTGGAGGCCGAGCACAGCGAGCCGGCCGGACCTGCCGTACCCGCCGGACCGGCCGAGTCGGCTGAATCCGCTGAATCGGGGTCCGGTCCGACGGGGTACAGCGGGGCGGCGGTCGCCTCTCCCGGAGGCGGTGTGCGGGAGGGGAGCGGGCCCACCGGTTCCGGACCGGAGGCCTTGACACCCGAAGCGCCGCCGGTGCCCGGGGTGTTCGGGCCGCCGCCCGTGATGCCGGCGGCCCCCTCCGTACCTCCGCCGAGAGCGTCCGCCACGACCCTGCCGCCCCGGCCCGGACAGCAGACGACGCCAGCCTTTCCCGCCGCGCCCGGCCCCGATGCGCCGGGCCCCTCGGGCGAGGCCGATCGGCGGCCGGGACCCGGGTCCGGGTCCGGCAGGTTCTCCGTCACCGTGTCGGCCGGGTCGGCACCCGGGAATGCGGGCCGGGGGCGGCGGCTGAGCTGCGGTGTGGTGCTCGCGGTCGCGGCAGCGCTGGCGGTGGTGACCACGGTGGGCGGGGTGCTGCTCGACCAGCTTCACGGCGGCGGGTCCTCCGGCACCGGTGGCACGCCTCCCGCGGACACCGGAAGCCGGCCGCCCGCGTCGTCGACGGCCGCCGCCGTGCCCAAGGCCTACCTCGGCACCTGGCGCGGCGCCGGCACGGTGACCGCGGCCGGGGTGGACATCCCCGGCGGCACCTACGACATCGTCGTACGCCAGGCCGCGCCGGGCGGCGTCGTCGGCTCGGTGACCCAGACGGACGCCCTCGGAGACGCCTGCGTCGATGTCCTCACCCTGAAGTCCGTCACCGACAAGGAACTCGTGGCCGTCGGGCGGGGCAAGAAGGGCAACCCCTCGCACTGCGTCCCCGACGCCCATGTGGTCCGCCTCCGCCCCGACGGCGCCGACGCACTGCGGTTCACCTCCGAGGACCCGAAGGCCGGCAACCCCAAGGCCCGTGTGGAGCGCGTGAACTGATCCGCGCGCGCCGCCCGCGACCGGGCCGGCGACGAACAAAGGCTCCTTGAGTACCCGGTGGACGAGGAAGGCTTTCCCCGTCCACCACGAAGACGTCCTCGTCGGCGGGCAGATCCGACCCCGGGACCGGGACGGGGACCGTGCGTGCACCGCCGGGCCGTCCGCGCCCGGCCGGGGCGGCCTGGCGTCGGCCCGGTGAACGCGCTGGCATAAGCTGGCCGGGTCTGTCCACCCTGACGAATCCTGCGAAAGGGACCGCCGGTGTCCGAGAAGGCCGACCTCGCTTCTGTTGATGTCACAGCCGTCCTCGACCGTGCCGCCGCCGGCGGGCGGATCACCCCCGAGGAAGCGCTCGAGCTCTACCGCCGTGCGCCGCTGCACGCGCTGGGCGCCGCCGCCGACGCCGTGCGCCGCCGCACGTACGCGGGCACCGAGCACATCGCGACGTACATCATCGAGCGCAACATCAACTACACGAACGTGTGCGTCACCGCGTGCAAGTTCTGCGCCTTCTACGCCGCTCCCAAGGACACGGAGAAGGGCTGGACCCGGGATCTGGACGACATCCTGCGGCGGTGCGCCGAGACCGTCGAGCTCGGCGGCACGCAGATCATGTTCCAGGGCGGCCACCACCCGGACTACGGCGTGGAGTACTACGAGAGGCACTTCCGCGCCATCAAGGAGGTCTTCCCCCAGCTGGTCATCCACTCGCTGGGCGCCTCCGAGGTCGAGCACATGGCCCGGATCAGCGGGGTTTCCGTCGAGGAGGCCATCACCCGGATCCACGAGGCCGGGCTCGACTCCTTCGCCGGCGCCGGCGCCGAACTCCTTCCCGAGCGGCCGCGCAAGGCCATCGCACCGCTGAAGGAGTCCGGTGAGCGCTGGCTGGAGATCATGGAGACCGCGCACCGGCTGGGCGTGGAGTCCACCTCCACCATGCTGATGGGCACCGGCGAGACCAACGCCGAGCGCATCGAGCACCTGCGCATGATCAGGGACGTCCAGGACCGCACGGGCGGCTTCCGCGCCTTCATCCCGTACACCTACCAGCCGGAGAACAACCATCTGAAGGGCCGTACGCAGGCCACGATCTTCGAGTACCTGCGGATGATCGCGATCGCCCGCCTCTTCCTGGACAACGTGATGCACATCCAGGGCTCCTGGCTGACCACCGGCAAGGACGTCGGCCAGCTGACCCTGCACTACGGCGCCGACGACCTCGGTTCGATCATGCTGGAGGAGAACGTCGTCTCCTCCGCCGGAGCCAAGCACCGCTCCAACCGGATGGAGATCATCGAGCTGATCCGCAGGGCGGGCCGCGTCCCGGCCCAGCGCTCGACGACGTACGAGCACCTCGTCGTCCACGACGACCCGGCGAACGACCCGGTCGACGACCGCGTGATGTCCCACATCTCCTCGACCGCGATCGCGGGTGGCACCGCGCACCCCGAGCTGAAGCTGCTGGCGTCCAACTAGGCGCGCCGTGCTCACACTTCACTTCGCCGAGCACTCTCCGGAGGCGGCCGTCCTGGTCGACGGCGCGACCGTGGTCGCCGTCGGCCCGTACGAGGAGCTGGCCGCCGCCGAGCCCCGGGCGAGGGTGCGGCGCTGGCCCGGCATCCTCACGCCGGGGCTGCTGAACCCGTACGGTCCCGAACTGCTGGAGGCCACCTACCACCCCGACCCGCGCGAGGCCGGCGTCCTCGGCACCGAGCCCATCGGCGGGGCGCGGGCGAAGGAGATCTTCCGCAGCGATCCCGCGCGCCTCGGCGCCAGCGCGCGACGCGGGGTGCAGCGGATGCTGGCGCACGGCACGGTGGCGGTGGCCGGGGAGTTCCGGTCGCGGGCCGTGGCCGACGCGGTGCGCCGCACCGGGCTCGCCGTGGGGCAGCGGCCCGAGCGCCTTCCGGGTCCGGCGGCGCTGTCCCCGACCCCGCTGGTCCTGCTGCCGCGGCTGGTCCCGGGCGGGCCCGCCCGTTTCGCCGTGTTCGACGTCGCGGACCGGGCCGAGCTGGTCCGCCGAGGCGCCTCCACGTGTGTGGCGACCGTGATCGGCGGACGGCTGGTGTACCGGGGCCGCTGAGCCCGTTGCGCACCCCCGCCTGCCACAATGGGCCCGTGACCCGCGCATCCCTGGAGAAGCAGCCGCACGAAGTCGCCTCGATGTTCGACGGCGTGGCGGAACGGTACGACCTGACCAACGACGTGCTGTCCCTGGGACAGGACCGGCGGTGGCGCAAGGAGGTCGCCAGAGCGGTCGACGCCCGGCCGGCGCAGAAGGTCCTCGACCTCGCCGCCGGCACGGCCACCTCCTCGCTGCCCTTCACCCGCGCCGGCGCCTACGTCGTCCCCTGCGACTTCTCCCTCGGGATGCTCCAGGTCGGCAAGAGCCGGCACTCCTGGCTGCCGTTCACGGCCGGCGACGCCACCCGGCTGCCGTTCAAGGACGACACCTTCGACGCGGTCACCATCTCCTTCGGGCTGCGCAACGTCCAGGACTTCGACACGGCGCTGCGCGAGATGCACCGGGTGACCCGGCCCGGCGGCCGGGTGGTGATCTGCGAGTTCTCGCACCCCGCCTGGGCGCCGTTCCGCACCGTCTACACCGAGTACCTGATGCGCGCCCTGCCGCCCGTGGCGCGCGCGGTGTCCTCCAACCCCGACGCGTACGTCTACCTCGCCGAGTCCATCCGTGCCTGGCCCGACCAGCCCGCGCTGGCCGAACGGCTGCGCACGGCGGGCTGGTCGCAGGTGGCCTGGCGCAACCTCAGCGGCGGCATCGTGGCCCTGCACCGGGCTTTCAAGGCCTGAGCGTCCCGCCGGGCAGCCCTCCTCATGTGGGGGTGACGGCTGCGGGGGTGACGGCGTAGGAGTGGCCCGGCTCCTCCAGTTCCCGCGGCAGACCGCCCGCGGGCGGTCTCGGCACGCGCGGCTCGCGGACGCCTCCGCCGCCCTCGCCCAGGCCGAAGTCGAACCACACGTACACCATGGAGTCCCGGGGCACCTCGGCACCGGGCTGCGGGTACTGGCGTACGACGTAGTCGACGACGGTCAGGTGGAAGTCGGGGCGGTCGGGAGCGTTGAGGAACAGGCCCCGTGCCCGGGCGGTCTCGCGCGCGTCCACGGCCATCAGTCCGACCAGGCGCGGAACACGCACTTCCGGTGTCTTGGGTGTTATGTGCACAGACGTCACCCCCAGCGGTACCGGAAGGGTAACCGGCCGGGGTGCCGCCCGGAAGCGTCAGGTGTCTTTCCGTGACAATTGAATACGTACCGTCACGACGTGCCGAGGTCGAGCCGGTAGCAGTGGCCCTCACGCCGCAACTCGGGGGTCACGAAGGTCTCCTCCAGGCGCATGCCGAGGCGCCGGGTGACCGCGATGGACCGCGCGTTGCGTGCGTCCACCATGGCCACCACCGTCGGCAGTCCCACCGCGCGCAGCCGCTCCAGGGTCATCCGGGCGGCGGCGGTGACGTATCCCCGGCCCCAGTACGCCCGTCCGAGCCGCCAGCCGATCTCGGTCTCGCCGACCGGACCCCAGTCGCCCGGCCACGGCTGGGCGCCGGTGAAACCCAGGACGGTGCCGGACTCGTCCAGCATCGTCCAGAGGCAGAAGCCCCGTTCGGCGTCGTGCCGGCGCTGGCGGGCGGTGAGCTCCTCGTAGACGGAGAGCCCGGCCGACCTGCCGCCGTGGAACTCCATGACCTCCGGGTCGTCGAAGATCCGGTGCCAGGCGACGGCGTCCTCGTCGGTGGGGACGCGCAGCCTTACGACGGGGAGGGCTCGGTTCACGGGGCATCCCTTCGACCGGTTGATCAATTCCGCTGAATAGACTGCCCATGTCCAGTGCCGGTCGGCACGCAGATTTCGAATTTGGGGAGATCCCGCCGTGACCGTCGTGACTGAGCCCCTCTCCGAGAACACCGCTGATGTGATCGTCGTGGGAGCGGGGCCGGCCGGTTCCACCACCGCGTATCACCTCGCGCGGGCCGGTCTCGACGTGCTCCTGCTGGAGAAGACCGCGTTTCCCCGCGAGAAGGTCTGCGGCGACGGTCTCACCCCGCGCGCCGTCAAGCAGCTCGTCGCCATGGGCATCGACATCTCGGAAGAGGCGGGCTGGCTGCGCAACAAGGGGCTGCGGATCATCGGAGGCGGTGTCCGGCTCCAGCTGGACTGGCCGGAACTCGCCTCCTTCCCCGACTACGGACTCGTCCGCAAGCGCGACGACTTCGACGAGCAGCTCGCCCGGCAGGCCCAGAAGGCGGGCGCGCGGCTGTTCGAGCGCTGCAACGTCTCCGGGCCGATCGTCGACGACCGCACCGGCCGCATCACCGGGGTGAAGGCCAAGCTGGGCGAGGAGAAGCGCGAGGTCACCTTCCACGCGCCGCTCGTCGTCGCCGCCGACGGCAACTCCACCCGTCTGTCCCTGGCCATGGGCCTGCACCGCCGCGAGGACCGCCCGATGGGCGTGGCCGTGCGGACGTACTTCACCTCGCCGCGCCACGACGACGACTACCTCGAGTCGTGGCTGGAGCTGTGGGACCGGCGCGGCTCCCAGGACCGCCTGCTGCCCGGCTACGGCTGGATCTTCGGCATGGGCGACGGCACGTCCAACGTGGGCCTCGGCGTGCTCAACACCTCCGCCGCCTTCAAGGAGCTGGACTGGCGCGAGATCCTCAAGGCGTGGTGCGCCTCCATGCCCGAGGACTGGGGCTACACGCCGGAGAACATGACGGGACCGATCCGCGGTGCCGCGCTGCCCATGGCCTTCAACCGCCAGCCGCACTACACACGCGGGCTGCTGCTCGTCGGTGACGCGGGCGGCCTGGTGAACCCCTTCAACGGCGAGGGAATCGCCTACGCCATGGAGTCCGGCGCGCTCGCCGCCGACGTCATCGTCCAGGCGCACTCCCGCGGCACGGCCGCCGGGCGCGAACTCGCCCTCCAGCGCTACCCGCGCGTCCTGAAGGACACCTACGGCGGCTACTACACCCTGGGCCGGGCCTTCGTGAAGCTCATCGGCAACCCGAAGGTCATGCAGATCGCCGCCCAGCGTGGCCTGACCCACCCGGTGCTGATGAAGTTCACCCTCAAGCTGCTGGCGAACCTCACCGACCCCACGGGCGGCGACGCGATGGACCGCATCATCAACGGCCTGAGCAAGGTGGCGCCGAAGGCGTGAACCGTCGCGGGACGGGATGACGCGGAGGCCGGCTCGTTCCCGAGCCGGCCTCAACCACGTCTGCCCAAAAGCGGTTCGGGCCCTTCAGGGTGCGTTTCGGTTCCGTCCGGGGCGAACCGGGCGAACCGGGAAAGCCGGAAGGGCCGCTGCCCCCGAGCGGCTGCGGCCCTTTCACCCCGTACGGCTCCGTGCGCTGTCTCAGAGCACCCGGACCGCGCCGGTCGGCGGGTCGTACGACAGCGGCTTCTCCACGATGCCCGTGGAGGAATTCTGCGCGCCGACGAACATACCGTCACCGACGTACACAGCCACGTGATACGCGCTGCCCGCGCCGCCCCAGTAGAGGATGTCGCCCGGTTGCAGGTTGGACAGCGACACCTGGGTGCCGGCGGTCGACTGGTCCTGCGAGACGCGCGGCAGGCTGATGCCCACCTGCTTGAAGGCGGCCTGCACCAGACCGGAGCAGTCGTAGGCGCTGGGGCCGGTGGCGCCCATGACGTAGGACTTGCCGATCTGCGCCTTGACGAAGGAGATCACGGTCGCGGCCGAACCGGTGGCACTGGACGTGCTCGTGGAGACGGAGGCGGAGGTGTCGGAGCCCGCGGAGGCGGTCAGCGTGGCCCGCGCCGTGCTGCGGGAGGCGCGCTCGGCGGCGGCCTTGCGAGCGGCGGCCTCGGCGGCCTTCTTCTTGGCCGCGGCCTCGGCCTCGGCCTTCTTCTTCGCCTTCGCCAGGTCCGACTTGGCCTGCTTCGCGGCCTTCGCGGCGGCCGCGTCGCGCTCGGCCCGGAGCTGGTAGTTCGCGGCAGCCTGCTGCGTGGCATCCGCGGACTGAGCGACCTGAGCGGCCAGGTCGGCCGTCAGCGTGGGCAGTTCGAGGGTCTGGGTGACCGGCTCGGCCGCGTTCGCCGACGAGGCGGACGCACTGGCCACCGCCAGGGTGCCGAGGACGCCACCGGCAACTCCGGCCCGCATCGCGATTTTCGACGCGCTACGGCGGGGCTTCCGGTGGCTGCGTATGTGAGCGGTGTGGGACATGGGAACAACCGGTATCAGGGGCTCCTTCATATCTTCAAGAAACGTGTGCTGCGCCACATTTACTCAACGGGGAGCCAGAATCCCGGGCGTGCCGCTCTTTATTGACGCCGTAACGGACATTGCGGACGCACGTGATCATGCCTGTGATCATGTCCTTTCGCTGTTACGCCCGAATTGCCCTCCCGCCTATCACTGGTGGGGACGGTTGGCCAAGCCCGGTTCTCATGGTGTTCTCATGGATGTGGCGGAGGTCACGGAACGGTCACCGCGCCGCCCTGCGTCTGTGCATCAGGCCCACGCGCGATCGCGCGAGGCAGTGTGAGAGCTATGACTGTTTGATGAGCTGAAGTCCCTTTCATCACAACAGTCACCGAAATCTCGTCGGCCTCAGCGGACTCGCAGGCCTCTCCTGTTGCTCACTCACGCCTCTTCCGCTGACGGGTGCTCGCTTGTGAAGCGGTGAACGTGTCCACTTCCCGTTCCGGCGTCCCTCCGAGGTGTGAAAAGCAGCCCTATATCAAGGCCTTGACGGCCCTCGCCACTTTGCGGCGGGCGCTGGCCGTCTGATAGTGCAGACCCCCTCTCACCTGCAAATACGAGGTAAAATGTAACCAGTGGTGATCGCTCAGGTGCTTCGAGTGCGAAGATCACCGCTCATCCGCCTTGATGATCGTTCGTCAGGTGGTAGAGATCACAAAGCTCGAGTAATACCCCGTGTCGCAGATCACAGAGCGTCGGGCATAAGATGCCCTGCAGTTGGGCTTGTGACCTGCTTCACATGTTCTCGATCTTCGCGGGGCCGGCGGGGGTGGTGGGACAGACGAGACGGATCCGAGTCCAGCGCAACCGCCAGCAGTCAGTGCCGACTGAGAGGAGCGAGGAGCGGTGAACGCGTATGCGCCCATCCTCGTACTGGGAGCCCTCGGGGCAGGCTTTGCGATCTTCTCCGTGGTCATGGCCACGCTGATCGGTCCGAAGCGGTACAACCGCGCCAAGCTCGAAGCGTACGAGTGCGGCATCGAGCCGACCCCCACGCCGGCCGGCGGCGGGCGCTTCCCCATCAAGTACTACCTGACGGCGATGCTCTTCATCGTCTTCGACATCGAGATCGTCTTCCTCTACCCCTGGGCGGTCACCTTCGACGCCCTGGGTGTTTTCGGGCTCGTGGAGATGCTGCTCTTCGTGCTCACCGTCTTCGTCGCCTACGCGTACGTATGGCGGCGCGGCGGCCTGGAATGGGACTGAGGGGCCTTACAGACATGGGACTCGAAGAAAAGCTGCCGAGCGGATTCCTGCTGACGACCGTCGAGCAGGCCGCGGGCTGGGTGCGCAAGGCGTCCGTCTTCCCGGCCACTTTCGGCCTCGCCTGCTGCGCGATCGAGATGATGACCACCGGCGCCGGCCGCTACGACCTGGCGCGCTTCGGCATGGAGGTGTTCCGCGGTTCGCCCCGCCAGGCGGACCTGATGATCGTGGCCGGCCGGGTCAGCCAGAAGATGGCGCCGGTCCTCCGGCAGGTCTACGACCAGATGCCCAACCCCAAGTGGGTGATCTCCATGGGTGTCTGCGCCTCCTCGGGCGGCATGTTCAACAACTACGCGATCGTCCAGGGCGTCGACCACGTCGTCCCCGTCGACATCTACCTTCCCGGCTGCCCGCCCCGCCCCGAGATGCTGATGGACGCGATCCTCAAGCTCCACCAGAAGATCCAGTCCAGCAAGCTCGGCGTGAACGCCGAGGAGGCGGCCCGCGAGGCGGAGGAGGCCGCGCTCAAGGCCCTGCCCACGATCGAGATGAAGGGGCTGCTGCGGTGAGCGACGTGAACGGCACCGGCGGTGCGAAGGGGCTGAACGGGTCCGCGAACGGGGTCAACCCGGAGAAGGACCTCTCCGCCCAGAACCTGCCCGGCCGGCGCGGCGAGGGCGGCGAGGAGATCCGCGTCCAGCGCGGCATGTTCGGCGCCAACAACGGTGGTGACACCTCCGGTTACGGCGGCCTGGTCCGCTCGGTCCGCCTCCCGGGACCGGCCACCCGGCCCTACGGCGGCTGGTTCGACGAGGTCGCCGACGAGCTCGAGGGCGCGCTGGAGGAACAGGGGCTCCTGCCCGACAACGCCATCGAGAAGACGGTCGTCGACCGCGGCGAGCTCACCTTCCACATCGAGCGCGAGCACCTGCTGCGCGTCGCCCGCACCCTGCGCGACGACCCCGCCCTGCGCTTCGAACTGTGCACGGGGGTCAGCGGCGTCCACTACCCGTACGACAAGGGCCGCGAGCTGCACGCCGTCTACCACCTGCGCTCGATCACCCACAACCGGCTGATCCGTCTCGAGGTCAGCGCCCCCGACAGCGACCCGCACATCCCGTCGCTGGTCTCGGTCTATCCGACGAACGACTGGCACGAGCGCGAGACGTACGACTTCTTCGGGATCGTCTTCGACGGCCATCCCGCGCTCACCCGGATCATGATGCCGGACGACTGGCAGGGCCACCCGCAGCGCAAGGACTACCCCCTCGGCGGCATCCCCGTCGAGTACAAGGGCGCACAGATCCCGGCTCCGGACCAGCGGAGGTCGTACTCATGAGCACGCACACCCCCTCTTCCGCGGCGGCCCGCGAGACCACGGAAGGCACCGTCTACACGGTCACCGGTGGCGACTGGGACGAGGTCGTCCAGTCCGCGGCCCGCGCCGACGACGAGCGCATCGTCGTCAACATGGGCCCCCAGCACCCGTCCACCCACGGAGTGCTGCGCCTGATCCTGGAGATCGAGGGCGAGACCGTCACCGAGGCCCGCTGCGGCATCGGCTATCTGCACACCGGCATCGAGAAGAACCTCGAGTACCGCACGTGGACGCAGGGCACCACCTTCGTCACGCGCATGGACTACCTGACGTCGTTCTACAACGAGACCGCCTACTGCCTCGCCGTCGAGAAACTCCTCGGCATCGAGGACCAGGTCCCCGACCGGGCCACGATCATCCGGGTGCTCCTGATGGAGCTGAACCGCCTCTCCTCGCACCTGGTGTGCATCGCCACCGGCGGCATGGAGCTCGGCGCCACCACGATCATGATCTACGGGTTCCGCGACCGGGAGATGATCCTCGACATCTACGAGCTGGTCACGGGCCTGCGGATGAACCACGCGTACATCCGGCCCGGCGGACTCGCCCAGGACCTGCCGCCCGGCGCGGTGGACCAGATCCGCGAGTTCGTGAAGAAGATGAAGAAGAACCTCCCGGAGTACGACAAGCTCGCCACCGGGAACCCCATCTTCAAGGCCCGCATGCAGGACGTCGGCTACCTCGACCTGGCCGGCTGCATGGCCCTCGGCGCCACCGGCCCGATCCTGCGCGCCACCGGTCTGCCGCACGACCTGCGCAAGGCCCAGCCGTACTGCGGCTACGAGACGTACGACTTCGACGTCCCGACCGCCGACACCTGCGACGCCTACGGCCGCTTCCTGATCCGCCTGGAGGAGATGCGCCAGTCGCTCAGGATCGTCGAGCAGTGCCTGGACCGGCTGCAGCCCGGCCCGGTCATGGTCGCCGACAAGAAGATCGCCTGGCCCGCCCAGCTCGCCCTGGGGCCGGACGGACTGGGCAACTCCCTCGACCACATCAAGAAGATCATGGGCACCTCGATGGAGGCCCTGATCCACCACTTCAAGCTGGTCACCGAGGGCTTCCGCGTCCCGCCGGGACAGGCGTACGCGGCGGTCGAGTCGCCCAAGGGCGAGCTCGGCGTGCACGCCGTGTCCGACGGCGGCACCCGTCCCTTCCGGGTCCACTTCCGCGACCCGTCCTTCACCAACCTGCAGGCCATGGCGGCGATGTGCGAGGGCGGCCAGGTCGCCGACGTCATCGTCGCCGTCGCGTCCATCGACCCCGTGATGGGAGGCGTCGACCGGTGACCACCTCTTCTTCCGAGGGCGTCAGCCTGGGCATGCCCCAGCTGCCCGCGCCCGACTACCCGGACGACGTCCGCACCCGTCTGGAGGCCGACGCGCGCGAGATCATCGCCCGCTACCCCGACTCCCGGTCCGCCCTCCTGCCGCTGCTGCACCTGGTGCAGGCGGAGGAGGGGCACGTCACGCGCACCGGGATGCAGTTCTGCGCGGACGTACTCGACCTGACCACGGCCGAGGTCACCGCGGTCGCCACCTTCTACACCATGTACCGGCGCAAGCCGTCCGGCGACTACCAGGTGGGCGTCTGCACCAACACCCTGTGCGCGGTGATGGGCGGCGACGCGATCTTCGAATCGCTCCAGGAGCACCTGGGCGTCGGCAACGGTGAGACCACCGACGACGGCAAGATCACCCTGGAGCACATCGAGTGCAACGCGGCCTGCGACTACGCGCCGGTCGTGATGGTCAACTGGGAGTTCTTCGACAACCAGACCCCGGCCAGCGTCAGGCGCATCGTCGACGACCTCCGGGCGGGACGGCCGGTGTCGCCGACCCGCGGCGCGCCGCTGTGCACCTTCAAGGAGACCGCCCGGATCCTGGCCGGCTTCCCCGACGAGCGGGAGGGGGCCACCGAGGCCGGCGGCAGCGCGGGACCCGCCTCGCTGGTGGGCCTCCGCCTGGCCAGGGGAGAGACCGCACCCGCGCGCGTGGTCCACCCGCGCACCCAGGAGGCCGGGGACCAGCAGCCCTCCGGCCACCGCGCCGAGGAGGGGGAGTGATGACCTTGTCCACTCGATACGGGGGCACCTCCCAGCCGGAGGCCGGGGGAGAGCCCAGTCCGGAGAAGCTGCTCGCACCCGTGCTGTCGGCCTTCTGGGACGAGGACAGGTCCTGGACGCTGGACGTCTACCGAAGGCACGAAGGATACGAGGGACTTCGCAAGGCACTCGCCATGTCGCCGGACGACGTGATCGCGTACGTCAAGGAGTCCGGCCTGCGCGGGCGCGGCGGCGCGGGGTTCCCGACCGGGATGAAGTGGCAGTTCATTCCCCAGGGTGATGGAAAGCCGCACTATCTGGTTGTCAACGCCGACGAATCGGAGCCGGGCACCTGCAAGGACATCCCGCTCCTCTTCGCGAACCCGCACAGCCTCATCGAGGGCATGGTGATCGCTTGTTACGCCATCAGGTCGTCGCACGCCTTCATCTATCTGCGTGGTGAAGTCGTCCCCGTGCTGCGGCGGTTGCACTCGGCCGTGCTCGAGGCCTACGCGGCGGGCTACCTCGGCAGGAACATCCTGGGCAGCGGCGTCGACCTCGACATCACCGTGCACGCGGGCGCGGGCGCGTACATCTGCGGTGAGGAAACAGCGCTGCTGGACTCGCTCGAAGGCCGCCGGGGTCAACCGCGGCTCCGTCCTCCCTTCCCTGCTGTCGCGGGCCTCTACGCGTGCCCGACTGTGGTGAACAACGTCGAGTCGATCGCGTCGGTTCCCGCCATCCTGAAAAACGGCAAGGAATGGTTCAGGTCGATGGGCAGCGAGAAGTCTCCCGGCTTCACGCTCTACTCGCTCAGCGGTCACGTCGCGAGCCCCGGCCAGTACGAGGCCCCGCTCGGCATCACGCTGCGCCAGCTCCTCGACATGAGCGGCGGCATGCGCCCCGGGCACCGGCTGAAGTTCTGGACCCCGGGCGGCTCCTCGACGCCGATGTTCACCGACAAGCACCTCGACGTCCCCCTCGACTACGAGGGTGTCGGCGCGGCCGGTTCCATGCTCGGCACCAAGGCCCTCCAGTGCTTCGACGAGACGACGTGCGTGGTGCGGGCGGTGACCCGCTGGACCGAGTTCTACGCCCACGAGTCCTGCGGCAAGTGCACGCCCTGCCGTGAAGGGACGTACTGGCTCGTGCAGTTGCTGCGGGACATCGAGGCGGGCAAGGGCGTCATGGCCGACCTCGACAAGCTGAACGACATCGCCGACAACATCAACGGCAAGTCCTTCTGCGCCCTCGGCGACGGTGCGGCCTCGCCGATCTTCTCCTCCCTGAAGTACTTCCGCGAGGAGTACGAGGAGCACATCACGGGCCGCGGCTGCCCCTTCGACCCGGCCAAGTCGACGGCCTGGGCGGACCAGCACACGGAGGTGCTCGCATGACCGTGACCACCAACGCCCCCTCCTCGGGCGGCGAGGCGGCACTCCCGCCGGAAGATCTCGTGACGCTGACGATCGACGGCATCGAGATCAGCGTGCCCAAGGGCACCCTGGTCATCCGGGCCGCCGAGCAGCTCGGCATCGAGATCCCCCGGTTCTGCGACCATCCCCTGCTCGCCCCGGTCGGTGCCTGCCGCCAGTGCATCGTCGAGGTCGAGGGCCAGCGCAAGCCGATGGCGTCCTGCACCATCACCTGCACGGACGGCATGGTGGTCAAGACCCAGCTGACCTCGCCGGTCGCGGAGAAGGCCCAGAAGGGTGTGATGGAGCTGCTGCTCATCAACCACCCGCTGGACTGCCCGGTCTGCGACAAGGGCGGCGAGTGCCCGCTGCAGAACCAGGCCATGTCGCACGGCAACGCCGAGTCCCGCTTCGAAGGGAAGAAGCGGACATTCGAGAAGCCCGTGCCGATCTCCACGCAGGTGCTGCTGGACCGCGAGCGGTGCGTGCTGTGTGCGCGCTGCACCCGGTTCTCCAACCAGGTGGCCGGCGACCCGATGATCGAGCTGCTCGAGCGGGGCGCGCTTCAGCAGGTCGGTACCGGAGAAGGCGACCCGTTCGAGTCGTACTTCTCCGGCAACACCATCCAGATCTGCCCGGTCGGCGCGCTGACCTCGGCGGCCTACCGGTTCCGCTCCCGCCCCTTCGACCTGGTGTCGTCGCCGTCGGTGTGCGAGCACTGCGCGGGCGGCTGCGCCACCCGCACCGACCACCGCCGCGGCAAGGTCATGCGGCGGCTCGCCGCCAACGACCCCGAGGTCAACGAGGAGTGGATCTGCGACAAGGGCAGGTTCGCCTTCCGGTACGCGCAGCAGAAGGACCGGCTGACGACGCCGCTGGTGCGCAACCCCGAGGGCGAGCTCGTCCCGGCGTCCTGGCCGGAGGCGCTGGAGATCGCCGCCCAGGGCCTGCTCGCCTCGCGCGGCCGGACCGGCGTCCTCACCGGCGGCCGGCTCACCGTCGAGGACGCCTACGCGTACAGCAAGTTCGCGCGCGTGGCGCTCGACACCAACGACATCGACTTCCGCGCGCGCGTGCACAGCGGTGAGGAGGCCGACTTCCTCGCCGCCCGGGTCGCCGGACGCGGACGGGACGTCGACGGTACGGGGGTCACGTACACCTCCCTGGAGAAGGCCCCCGCCGTCCTGCTCGTCGGCTTCGAGTCCGAGGAGGAGGCGCCCGGGGTCTTCCTGAGGCTGCGCAAGGCCTGGCGCCGGCACGGGCAGAAGGTGTTCGCGCTGGCCACCCACGCCACCCGGGGCCTGCACAAGGCGGGCGGCACACTGCTGCCGGCCGCGCCGGGCACCGAGACCGAGTGGCTGGACGCGCTGGCCAGCGGCGTCGGCCTGGAGGGCGACGGCGCACAGGCCGCGCAGGCGTTGCGCGCCGAGGGCGCCGTGATCGTCGTCGGGGAGCGGCTGGCCTCGGTGGCGGGCGGACTCACCGCCGCCGTACGGGCCGCGTCCGCGACCGGCGCCCAGCTGGTGTGGATGCCGCGCCGCGCGGGCGAGCGCGGTGCGATCGAGGCGGGCGCGATGCCGTCGCTGCTGCCGGGCGGCCGCCCGGCGACCGACCCGCGCGCGCGGGAGGAGGTCGCCGCCGTGTGGGGCGTCGCCGAACTCCCGCACCGCTACGGCCGTGACACCGGCCAGATCGTCCAGGCCGCGGCCGACGGCCAGCTGCAGGCGCTGGTCGTCGCCGGTGTGGAGGTGGCGGACCTGCCCGACCCGGCACGCGCGCGTGCCGCCCTGACGGAGGTCGGCTTCCTGGTGTCGCTGGAACTGCGGCCCAGTGAGGTCACCGAGCACGCGGACGTGGTCCTGCCGGTGGCGGCCGTCGCGGAGAAGTCCGGCAGCTTCCTCAACTGGGAGGGCCGGGTGCGCTTCTTCGAGGCCGCGCTCAAGCCCGACCAGATGACCCGCCGCCTGGCCCCCAGCGACCTGCGTGTGCTGCAGATGCTGGCCGACGCCATGGACGTCCATCTGGGGCTCCCGGACCTGCGGACCGCGCACGCCGAGCTGGACCGGCTCGGCGCCTGGACCGGGCCGCGCGCCACCGATCCGCTGGAGAGCGCGGGCGTGCTGCCCAGGCCGGCCGCCGGGGAGGCCGTGCTCGCCGGGCACCGGCTGCTGCTCGACCACGGCGTCCTCCAGGAGGGCGACGAGGCGCTCGCCGGTACCCGGCACGCGGCCCGTGCGCGCGTGTCGTCCGCCACGGCCGCCGAGGCGGGCGTGGCCGACGGCGAACCGATCGCCGTGACCGGCCCCTCCGGCACGGTCGAACTCCCGCTGGAGATCACCGAGATGCCCGACCGGGTGGTGTGGCTCCCGCTGAACTCCGTCGGCGGGGGCGTCGCCTCCGACACCGGGGCCCTGCCCGGCTCCCTCGTCCGCATCGGCCCGGCGACCCGCGCGACCGAGGCCCCCAAGGAGGTGGAGGCATGAGCCCGTACCTCGCCGCAGAGAACCTCTCGATGTTCGGCACCGACCCCTGGTGGCTGGTCGTCGTCAAGGCGGTGTTCTGCTTCGCGTTCCTGATGGTGACCGTGCTGTTCTCCATCGTCTGGGAACGCAAGGTCGTCGCCTGGATGCAGCTGCGCATCGGCCCGAACCGGCACGGGCCCTGGGGACTGCTCCAGTCGCTCGCCGACGGCATCAAGCTGATGCTCAAGGAGGACGTCGTCGTCAAGCGGGCGGACAAGGTGGTCTACGTCCTCGCGCCGATCGTCGCGGCCATCCCGGCCTTCATGGCGATCGCGGTGATCCCCTTCGGCCCGGCGGACAACGAGGTCTCGATCTTCGGTCACCGCACGGCCATGCAGCTGACCGACCTGCCGATCGCGGTGCTCTACCTCCTCGCGGTCGCCTCGGTCGGCATCTACGGCATCGTGCTGGCGGGCTGGAGCTCCGGATCGACGTATCCACTGCTCGGTGGCCTGCGCTCGTGTGCGCAGATGATCTCCTACGAGATCGCCATGGGCGCCGCGTTCGCCTCGGTGTTCCTGTACTCGGGATCGATGTCGACCTCGACGATCGTCGCGCAGCAGCACGACCGGTGGTACATCCTGCTGCTGCCGGTCTCCTTCATCCTCTACATCGTCACCATGGTCGGCGAGACCAATCGCGCCCCCTTCGACATGCCGGAGTCCGAGGGCGACCTGGTGGGCGGGTTCAACACCGAGTACTCGTCGATCAAGTTCGCGATGTTCATGCTCGCCGAGTACGTGAACATGGTGACGGTCTCGGCCGTGTCGACCACGCTCTTCCTCGGCGGCTGGCGGGCACCCTGGCCGATCAGCACCTTCTGGGCCGGCGCCAACCACGGCTGGTGGCCGCTGCTCTGGTTCGTGATCAAGGTGCAGTTGCTGCTGTTCTTCTTCATCTGGCTGCGCGGCACCCTCCCCCGGGTCCGCTACGACCAGCTGATGAAGCTCGGCTGGAAGGTTCTGATCCCGGTCTCGGTGACCTGGCTGATGCTCGTCGCGGCCGTGCGGACCCTCAGGAACGAGAACTACGACTTCGCCGACATCGCCCTGTACGTCGGCGGCGCCGTCCTGGCCCTGCTGGTGCTGTCCTTCGTCGCCGACATGTTCCGCGAGAAGGCGAAGGCGGCCGAGCAGCCGGCGGCCGAGCCGGCCGGGTTCGACCCGATGGCCGGCGGGTTCCCCGTGCCGCCGCTGCCGGGTCAGGAGTTGCCGGCGGTGCCGCGGCGCCGCCCCCGCCGCGAGGGCGAGTTGATTGTCAGTGGCGGATCGGACACTGACAGTGACGGATCTCTGGATGGAAAGGAGGCGTCCGATGGCTGAGGAGCCCAAGGAGACCAAACCCGGTTTCATGAACCCCGTGGCCGGCTTCGGCGTGACCTTCAAGGCCATGTTCAAGAAGCGGCTGACCGAGCAGTACCCGGAGCAGAAGAAGACCACGGCTCCGCGCTTCCACGGACGGCACCAGCTCAACCGCCATCCGGACGGCCTGGAGAAGTGCGTCGGCTGCGAGCTGTGCGCCTGGGCCTGCCCCGCCGACGCCATCTACGTGGAGGGCGCCGACAACACCGACGAGGAGCGCTACTCGCCGGGCGAGCGGTACGGCCGCGTCTACCAGATCAACTACGCCCGCTGCATCCTGTGCGGCCTGTGCATCGAGGCGTGCCCCACGCGCGCGCTGACGATGACCAACGAGTTCGAACTGGCCGACTCCAGCCGCGCGAATCTCATCTACACCAAGGAGCAGCTGCTCGCCGGCCTCGAGGACGGCATGGTCGACACGCCGCACGCCATCTACCCGGGCACCGATGAACAGGACTACTACCGGGGCCTGGTGACGGAGGCCGCGCCCGGCACGGAGCGCCAGGTCGCCGTCTCCAGGGGCGAGGTCCCGCAGGAGGCCGCGGCCACCTTCGGAGAGGACGAGCCGGCCTCGGAGAAGGTGATCGGCCGATGACCGCACAGCTCGCCGCCTACACCACCTCCACCGGTGAGGCCTTCCAGTTCTGGGTCCTCGGCACCGTCGCGGTGATCGGGGCACTGTGCACGGTGTTCATGAAGAAGGCCGTGCACAGCGCGCTGTGCCTGGCCGGCACCATGATCATCCTGGCGGTGTTCTACCTCGCCAACGGCGCCTACTTCCTCGGCATCGTGCAGATCGTCGTCTACACCGGCGCGATCATGATGCTGTTCCTGTTCGTGGTGATGCTCGTCGGTGTGACCGCGGCGGACTCCCTGAAGGAGACCATCAAGGGCCAGCGCTGGCTGGCCCTGTTGTGTGGCCTCGGCTTCGGCGTCCTGCTCTTCGCGGGCATCGCCAACGCCTCCCTGAAGGACTTCGCCGGCACCGGCAAGGCGAACGCGAACGGCAACGTGGAGGGCCTGGCGTCCCTCATCTTCACCAAGTACGTGTTCGCCTTCGAACTGACCGGCGCCCTGCTCATCACGGCCACCGTCGGCGCCATGGTCCTCACCCACCGGGAGCGCGTCGAGCGTGCCAGGACCCAGCGCGAGCTGTCCGAGCAGCGCGTGCGCGAGGGGAAGTACGTACCGCCGCTGCCGGCGCCCGGCGTCTACGCCCGGCACAACGCGGTGGACATCGCGGGTCTGCTGCCCGACGGCACCCCGTCCGAGCTCACGGTCAGCAAGACCCTGCGCGAGCGCGGTCAGATCCGTGACGTCTCCGCCGAGGCGCTGAACGACCTCAAGGCCCTGGAGCAGCGCGCCGAGGAACGCCTGGAGCGCGCCGAGATCCAGCCGTCGGCCTTCAAGCGGACCGAGGAGGCGTCGAAGTGAATCCCGTCAACTACCTCTATCTCGCCGCCCTGTTGTTCACGATCGGCGCCACCGGCGTCCTCATCCGGCGCAACGCCATCGTGATCTTCATGTGCATCGAGCTGATGCTGAACGCCTGCAACCTCGCGTTCGTCGCCTTCTCCCGGATGCACGGCAGTCTCGACGGCCAGATCATCGCCTTCTTCACGATGGTCGTCGCCGCAGCGGAGGTCGTGGTCGGACTCGCGATCATCGTGTCGCTGTTCCGTTCCCGCCACTCGGCCTCGGTCGACGACGCCAGCCTGATGAAGCTGTAAGGGGTCGGAAGAATCGTGGACAACCTGATTGCGCTGCTGATCGCGGCGCCACTGCTCGGAGCGGCCGTCCTCCTGGTCGGCGGCCGGCGGCTCGACGCCGTCGGCCACTGGCTGGGCACCTTGCTCGCGGCCGTCTCCTTCGTGATCGGCCTGGTCCTCTTCGCCGACCTGCTCGGCAAGGGCGCCGACGACCGGACCATGGTCCAGCACCTGTTCAGCTGGATCCCGGTGGCCGGCTTCCAGGCCGACGTCACCTTCCGGCTCGACCAGCTGTCGATGACGTTCGTGCTGCTGATCACCGGCGTCGGCTCACTGATCCACCTGTACTCGGTCGGGTACATGGAGCACGACGAGCGGCGCCGCCGCTTCTTCGGCTATCTGAACCTGTTCCTCGCGGCGATGCTGCTGCTCGTCCTCGCCGACAACTACCTGCTGCTGTACGTCGGCTGGGAGGGCGTCGGTCTCGCCTCCTACCTGCTGATCGGCTTCTGGCAGCACAAGCCCAGCGCGGCCACCGCGGCGAAGAAGGCCTTCCTGGTCAACCGCGTCGGCGACATGGGTCTGTCGATCGCGATCATGCTGATGTTCACGACGTTCGGGACCTTCGCCTTCGGCCCGGTGCTCAGCCATGCGGGGGACACCGGCGAGGGCAGGCTCACCGCGATCGGCCTGATGCTGTTGCTCGCCGCGTGCGGCAAGTCCGCCCAGGTGCCGCTGCAGTCCTGGCTCGGGGACGCGATGGAGGGCCCGACCCCGGTCTCCGCGCTCATCCACGCCGCCACGATGGTGACCGCGGGCGTCTACCTCATCGTCCGCTCCGGCGCGATCTTCAACGCGGCGCCCGACGCGCAGCTCGCCGTCACCGTGGTGGGCGCGGTCACGCTGCTCTTCGGTGCGATCGTCGGTTGTGCGAAGGACGACATCAAGAAGGCGCTCGCCGGCTCGACCATGTCCCAGATCGGCTACATGGTGCTGGCCGCGGGTCTCGGTCCCATCGGCTACGTCTTCGCGATCATGCACCTGGTGACGCACGGCTTCTTCAAGGCCGGACTGTTCCTCGGCGCCGGTTCCGTCATGCACGGCATGAACGACGAGGTCGACATGCGCAGGTACGGCGGCCTCAGGAAGTACATGCCGGTCACGTTCATCACCTTCGGCCTCGGCTACCTCGCCATCATCGGCTTCCCGGGCCTGTCCGGCTTCTTCTCCAAGGACAAGATCATCGAGGCCGCCTTCGCCAAGGGCGGCACCGAGGGCTGGATCCTCGGCGGCGCCGCCCTGCTGGGCGCGGCCATCACGGCGTACTACATGACGCGGGTGATGCTGATGACGTTCTTCGGCGAGGAGCGCTGGCGCCACCGGCCCACCGCCTCCCCGGCGGAGCCCGACGTGGAGCCGGCGGCCGAGGAGCACGGGGCGCACGCGGAGCCGCACCCGCACGAGTCGCCGAAGGTCATGACGATCCCCATGATCGTGCTGGCCGTCGGGTCGGTCTTCGGCGGCGCGTTCTTCAGCATCGGCGACCGCTTCCTGCACTGGCTGGAGCCGGTCACCGGGCACAGTGAGGGCAACTCGCCGGTCAGCGCCCTGACGGTCACCGGAGCGACCATGGTGTGCCTGGTCGTCGGCGTCGCGATCGCCTACGCCCAGTACGGCCGCAAGCCCGTTCCGGCCGTCGCCCCGCGCGGCTCGCTGCTCACCCGGGCGGCCCGGCGCGACCTGCTCCAGGACGACTTCAACCACGTCGTCCTGGTCCGCGGCGGTGAGCACCTCACCCGCTCCCTGGTGTACGTCGACCACACCCTGGTCGACGGCGTCGTCAACGGCACGGCGGCCTCGATGGGCGGCCTGTCCGGACGGATGCGCCGGCTGCAGAACGGCTTCGCGCGTTCCTACGCGGTCTCGATGTTCGGCGGTGCGGCGCTCCTGGTCGCCGCGACCCTGCTGATGAGGGCGGTCTGATACCGATGTCCTTTCCTCTGCTGACAGCGACGGCGGTGCTTCCGGCCCTCGGGGCGGTGGCCACGGCCGCCGTGCCGGCCGCCCGGCGCACCGCCGCCAAGTGGCTGGCGCTCATCGCCTCACTCGCCACGCTCGCCCTGGCCATCGCCGTCGTGGTGCGGTTCGACCCGGGCGGCGCCCGTTACCAGCTCACCGAGTCCCACGCGTGGATCTCGGCCTTCGGGGTGCGCTACGAGCTCGGTGTGGACGGCATCGGCGTGGCGCTGGTCGCGCTGACCGCCCTGCTGATCCCGTTCGTGATCCTCGCGGGCTGGAACGACGCCGACCCGCTGGAGACCGGCAGCCGCCGCTGGCGGCCGACGCAGGGCTTCTTCGCCCTGATCCTGGCCGTCGAGGCGATGGTGATCATCTCCTTCGAGGCCACGGACGTCTTCCTCTTCTACATCTTCTTCGAAGCCATGCTGATCCCGCTGTACTTCCTCATCGGCGGCTTCGGGGACCGTGCCCACGAGCACGGCGAGGAGACGGCGTCGACGCAGCGGTCGTACGCGGCGGTGAAGTTCCTCCTCTACAACCTGGCCGGCGGTCTGATCATGCTGGCCGCGGTGATCGGCCTGTACGTGGTCGCGGGGAACTTCTCGCTCACCGAGATCGCGCAGGCCCGCGCGAACGGCTCCCTGCACATGGCCACCAGCACCGAACGCTGGCTGTTCCTCGGCTTCTTCTTCGCCTTCGCGGTGAAGGCCCCGCTGTGGCCGCTGCACACCTGGCTGCCCAACGCCATGGGCGAGGCCACTGCCCCGGTCGCCGTCCTCATCACGGCGGTCGTGGACAAGGTGGGCACCTTCGCGATGCTCCGCTTCTGCCTCCAGCTGTTCCCGGAGGCCAGCAAGTGGGCCACGCCCGTCATCCTCGTCCTGGCCCTGATCAGCATCCTCTACGGGGCGCTGCTCGCGGTGGGTCAGCGGGACATCAAGCGCCTGATCGCGTACGCGTCGATCTCGCACTTCGGCTTCATCATCATGGGCATCTTCGCGATGACCAGCCAGGGCCAGTCCGGCGCGACGCTCTACATGGTCAACCACGGCCTGTCGACGGCCGCGCTCCTGCTGATCGCCGGGTTCCTGATCTCCCGGCGCGGCTCGCGGCTCATCGCCGACTACGGCGGCGTGCAGAAGGTGGCGCCGGTGCTCGCCGGCACCTTCCTGATCGGCGGCCTGGCGACGCTCTCGCTGCCCGGACTGGCCCCCTTCGTCAGTGAGTTCCTGGTCCTGGTCGGCACGTTCACGCGGCACCCGGCGATCGGCATCATCGCCACCCTCGGCATCGTGCTCGCCGCCCTGTACACCCTCGTCCTCTACCAGCGGACGATGACCGGTCCGGTGAAGCCGGAGGTCTCGGCGATGCCCGACCTGCGGGTGCGCGAGCTGGTGGTGGTGGCCCCGCTGATCGTGCTGTTGATCTTCCTCGGGGTCTATCCGAAGCCGGTCGCGGACATCGTCAACCCGGCGGTGAAGCAGACCATGTCCGACGTACACCAGACCGACCCCAAGCCCGCGGTGGAGGCGGCCAAGTGAGTGCAACAGCCGTCCACAGCCTGTGGACAACGGCAGCCGACCCGATCTCGAAGATCCCGGCGCCGAAGATCGAATACGGGCAGTTGTCGCCCACCCTGATCGTCGTGGGCGCGGCGGTCGTCGGGGTGCTCATCGAGGCGTTCATCCCGCGCAGGTCCCGTTACTACGCTCAGGTGTTCGTGTCCGTCGTCGCGCTCGCGGCCGCGTTCGCCGCGGTCGTCGCGCTCGCGGCGGACGGCTACGGCACCACCAAGGCGCACATCGCGGCGATGGGCGCCATCGCGGTCGACGGCCCCTCGCTCTTCCTGCAGGGGACGATCCTGCTGGCCGCCCTGGTCGGCCTGTTCACCTTCGCCGAGCGGCGCCTGGACCCACAGGCGCACGGCAACCGCGTCGACTCCTTCGCCGCGCAGGCCTCGGCCGTGCCGGGCAGCGACAGTGAGCAGGCCGCGGTGAAGGCCGGTTTCACCACCACCGAGGTCTTCCCGCTGCTGCTCTTCGCGGTCGCCGGCATGCTGGTGTTCCCCTCGGCCAACGACCTGCTGATGCTGTTCGTGGCACTGGAGGTCTTCTCCCTGCCGCTGTACCTGCTGTGCGCGCTGGCCCGCCGCAAGCGGCTGATGTCGCAGGAGGCCGCGGTCAAGTACTTCCTGCTCGGCGCGTTCGCCTCGGCCTTCACCCTGTTCGGCATCGCGCTGCTGTACGGGTACGCGGGCTCCGTGTCGTACGCCAGGATCGCGCAGGTCGTCGAGGGCAACGTGGCCAACGTCGACCCGGCGCTGGCCAACACCATGGGCAACGACGCACTGCTGCTGATCGGCGCCGCGATGATCGTGATGGGCCTGCTGTTCAAGGTGGGCGCTGTCCCGTTCCACATGTGGACACCGGACGTCTACCAGGGCGCCCCGACCCCGGTCACCGGGTTCATGGCGGCGGCGACCAAGGTGGCGGCCTTCGGCGCGCTGCTCAGGCTGCTGTACGTCGTGCTGCCGGGCATGCGGTGGGACTGGCGGCCGGTCATGTGGGGCGTGGCGATCCTCACCATGCTGGGCGGTGCGATCGTCGCGATCACGCAGACCGACATCAAGCGACTGCTGGCGTACTCGTCGATCGCCCACGCGGGATTCATCCTCGCGGGTGTCATCGCCACCTCGAAGGACGGCGTCTCCTCCGTGCTGTTCTACCTGGCCGCGTACTCCTTCGTGACGATCGGCGCGTTCGCGGTGGTGACGCTGGTGCGCGACGCGGGCGGCGAGGCGACGCACCTGTCGAAGTGGGCCGGTCTCGGCCGGCGCTCGCCGCTGGTGGCGGCCGTGTTCGCGGTGTTCCTGCTGGCCTTCGCAGGCATCCCGCTGACCTCCGGGTTCGCCGGGAAGTTCGCCGTGTTCAAGGCGGCGGCTCAGGGCGGCGCGGTGCCGCTGGTCGTGATCGGTGTGATCTCGTCCGCGATCGCCGCCTTCTTCTACATCCGGGTGATCGTGCTGATGTTCTTCAGCGAGCCGCGGCCCGAGGGCCCGACGGTGGCCGTGCCGTCGCCGCTGACGACGACCGCGATCGCCGTGGGTGTGGTGGTCACGGTGGTCCTGGGCGTGGCCCCGCAGTACTTCCTGGACCTGGCGAACCAGGCGGGGGTGTTCGTGCGCTGAGGCGCCCCTTCTCCAACGGCCGGCTGCCCGGCACCTCCGTCAGCGGGGTGCCGGGCAGCGGTGTGAGGCGGGCGCGGGTCCACAGGCCGCCGACCCGGGCAGCGGCCTGTGGACAACTCCGGCGTTGTCCGCGCCGCCCCCTATCGTGGAGGGAGTGGTCGAGGGACGACGTACGGGGGACGAGACGATGGACGGGACGGGCGGTGTCACCGAGATGCCAGTGACGGACAGCGAGACGCTGGCCACGCTGAACCGTGTCTTCGGATACGAGGCCTTCCGGGGCGAGCAGGAAGCGGTCATCGAGCATGTGGTGGCGGGCGGCGACGCCGTCGTCCTGATGCCCACCGGCGGTGGCAAGTCGCTGTGCTACCAGATCCCGGCCCTGGTCAGACCGGGTACGGGCATCGTGGTCTCGCCGCTGATCGCGCTGATGCAGGACCAGGTGGACGCCCTGCGGGCGCTGGGCGTGCGCGCCGGCTTCATCAACTCCACCCAGGACTTCGACGAGCGGCGCGTGGTGGAGGCGGAGTTCCTGGCGGGCGAACTGGACCTGCTCTACCTGGCACCGGAGCGCCTGCGTCTGGACAGCACGATGGACCTGCTCTCCCGCGGCAAGATCTCCGTCTTCGCCGTCGACGAGGCCCACTGCGTCTCGCAGTGGGGCCACGACTTCCGCCCGGACTACCTGACGCTCTCGGTGCTGGGCGAGCGCTGGCCGGACGTGCCGCGGATCGCGCTCACGGCGACCGCGACACACGCCACCCACCAGGAGATCACCCAGCGGCTGGACATGCCGCGGGCCCGGCACTTCGTGGCGAGCTTCGACCGGCCCAACATCCAGTACCGCATCGTGTCCAAGTCCGACCCCAGGAAGCAGTTGCTGGCCTTCCTGCGCGCGGAGCACGCGGGCGACGCGGGCATCGTGTACTGCCTGTCGCGCAACTCGGTGGAGAGGACGGCGGAGTTCCTCACGCAGCACGGGATCGAGGCGGTGCCCTACCACGCGGGCCTGGACGCGGGCACGCGCGCGGCCCACCAGTCCCGCTTCCTGCGCGAGGACGGCCTGGTCGTGGTCGCCACGATCGCCTTCGGCATGGGCATCGACAAGCCGGACGTACGGTTCGTCGCCCACCTGGACCTGCCCAAGTCGGTCGAGGGCTACTACCAGGAGACGGGCCGCGCGGGGCGGGACGGCCTGCCGTCGACGGCCTGGATGGCCTACGGCCTGAACGACGTCATCCAGCAGCGCAAGCTGATCCAGTCCTCGGAGGGCGACGAGGCGTTCCGCCGCCGGGCCGCCGCGCGTCTGGACTCGATGCTCGCCCTGTGCGAGACGGCGCGGTGCCGCCGCGGCCAGCTCCTCGCCTACTTCGGCCAGGAGCCCGACCCGGCCGGCTGCGGCAACTGCGACACCTGTCTGACCCCGCCCGAGACCTGGGACGGCACGATCGCCGCCCAGAAGGTGCTGTCGACGGTGGTGCGACTGCAGCGGGAGCGGGGGCAGAAGTTCGGCGCGGGGCAGATCATCGACATCCTGCTCGGCAAGCGCACCGGCCGGGTGATCCAGTTCGACCACGATCAGCTGTCCGTGTTCGGCATCGGCGAGGATCTGACCGAGGGCGAATGGCGAGGCGTCGTACGCCAGTTGCTGGCGCAGGGGCTGCTCGCGGTCGAGGGGGAGTACGGCACGCTGGTGCTGACCGACACGAGCTCAGCGGTGCTGCGGCGCGAGCGGGAGGTGCCGCTGCGCAAGGAGCCGAAGCGGCCGGCCGTCTCGCGGTCGGGCGCCTCGTCCGCGGGGTCGTCGGCGTCCTCGGGACGGGGCAGGAGCAAGGCCGCCGTGGCCGAACTCTCCGAGGAACTGCTGCCCGCCTTCGAGGCCCTGCGCGCCTGGCGTGCCGAGCAGGCCCGGGAGCAGGGCGTCCCGGCGTACGTCATCTTCCACGACGCCACGCTCCGCGAGATCGTCACGCTCTGGCCCACGTCCGTGGCCCAGCTGGGCACGGTCGGCGGGGTCGGCGAGAAGAAGCTGGCGACGTACGGGGAGGGGGTCCTCGCGGTGCTCGAGTCGCTGGGCGGACCGGCCGCCCCGGGGCCGGACGGCACGGCCGGGCAGCACGCGGCGGCGCAGGAGGGGCGGGGTCCGGACGCCGATGCGGGCCGGGACACCGAGCCCGAACCCGAGCCCGAACCTGAACTCGAGCCCGAGTCCGAGCCCGAGGACTGGAGGTAGCCCGACCCGGACGGCTCAGCGCAGCGCCGTCAGTCCGGGGGCGAAGGTGATCAGGAGCGGCAGCAGGGGCACCAGGGCCGCCACCGTCGTCGTCAGAGCCCTGCGCCTGCGGTCCAGCCGGGGCGGGGGCTCCAGGAGGCGATCCACCCGTTCACCGAGCAGACGGTGGCTGTTGGCGCAGGAGAGGACCCCGCGGTGCTGGTTGAGCTCGATCAGGGCCAGGGCGGTGGTGAGGTGGCCGTGGCGGCGGGAGGCGGTGTCGTCGGCGGCCAGTTCGACCAGGCGGTGGGTCTGGTCGCAGAAGTGGGTGAACAGGGGGACGCGCGGGAAGCCCGTCGCCAGTGCGGTCGACAGGTGCAGCAGCCAGTCGTGGTGGGCGCGGGCGTGTCCGCGTTCGTGGGCGAGGACCGCGTCGAGCTGATGGCCGGTGAGGCGTTGCAGGGCGCCGGTGGTGACGATGAGCTGCGGCGGATGGCCGGGCATCCACCAGGCGTCGGGATAGTCGTCCTCCAGCACCAGCATGGGACCCCGGGCGGTGGGCAGCCCGGCCGGCAGGTCGGGTGCGCGCTCCCGCAGGTGTGCGCGGGCCAGGCCACGACGGCGGCGGGCCTCCGCGAGTTCGCGGCCGAGCATCGCGGTGGTCCAGGCGGCCCCGCACGCCAGCAGCAGGGTCAGGGCGGTGGCCCAGACCGGCGTGGCCGAAAGGCCGTAGGCGGCGGTCACCGACGGCGGAGCGGGCGCGAACACCCGGTCGCGGACGGTGTGGAAGGCGGCCGCGGTGCCCAGGACCAGCCCGGCCAGGCAGCACAGGAGGACGGTGGCGACCAGGCACTGCCACACCCACAGTGCGACGACCGGTTCCCGTTCGGGCCATGCCGCCCGGGTCAGTGCGCGGGGTACCGGCACGGCGGCCGTCAGTGCGACGGCGCCCAGCAGGAGCAGGCAGACGGTCATGCCACGGACTCCGGATCCTGATCGGAGGTGGGCGGGTGTCGGGTCGTGCGGTGGGGTGGTGCCGAGTGCTGGTGGTGCGGGGTGGCACGGCGAGGCTGTGCGGCGGCCGGCGCGGGGCCCGCGCACGGCCTGCCGTCAGTATGACGGCGAGGGGCGGCGCCGGTCAGGCCCGCACGACAACCAATCCTCGCCGCATCCACCGCGTCACGGTGCGCGCACCACCGGACGCCGCCTTCCGCCCGTGCACGGCTGTGTGCACCTCACCGCACACACCACAGCGCGCGGTTCCCCGCCGAGCCGGTCAGCCCGTCACGATCCGGCCCGTGACCTCTCCCAGCCCCACCCGCACTCCGCCCGCGCCAGGGGCCCAGGCGGACAGGGTCACCACGTCCCCGTCCTCCAGGAACGTCCGTTTGCCGTCGGGGAGTTCCAGCGGCTCACGGCCGTTCCAGGTCAGCTCCAGCAGCGAGCCGCGCTGCGTGGGCTCGGTTCCGCTCACGGTGCCCGAGCCGTACAGGTCGCCGGTGCGCAGAGAGGCACCGTTGACCGTCATGTGGGCGAGTTGCTGGGCGGCCGTCCAGTACATGGTGGAGAAGGGCGGCTCGGACACCACGTGGCCGTTGATGGCGACGGAGATCCGCAGGTCGTAGCCGCCGGGCTCGTCCCCGGAGTCGTCGAGGTAGGGCAGCAGCGGGTGGGTGCGCTCCGGCGGGGTCACCCGCGCCTCCTCCAGCGCGTCCAGCGGCGTGATCCACGCCGACACCGAGGTGGCGAACGACTTGCCGAGGAACGGGCCGAGCGGCACGTACTCCCAGGCCTGGATGTCGCGCGCGGACCAGTCGTTGAGCAGGCACAGCCCGAAGACGTGCTCCCGGAAGTCCTCCAGCGCCACCGGCCGGCCCAGCCGCGACGGCACGCCGACCACGAAACCGACCTCCGCCTCGATGTCCAACCGGACGGAGGGCCCGAAGACCGGGGCCGGGTCGCCGGGGGCCTTCCGCTGACCGGAGGGGCGTACGACGTCCGCGCCCGAGACGACCACCGTGCCCGAGCGGCCGTGGTAGCCGATCGGCAGGTGCTTCCAGTTGGGGGTCAGCGAGTCCTCCGCGTCCGGGCGGAAGATCCGCCCCACGTTCCGCGCGTGGTTCTCGGAGGAGTAGAAGTCGACGTAGTCGGCGACCTCGAAGGGCAGATGCAGGGTCACCGAGGACAGCGGATGCAGGAACGCCGCGATCGTCTCCCGGTGCGACGGCACCGTCACCCACGCCGTCAGCGCGCGCCGCACGTCCGACCAGGCGGTGCGGCCGGCCGCGAGCAGCGGGTTCAGAGTGGGCCGCGCGAGCAGGGCGGCGTACGGCGAGCCGAGCGCCATGGCCGCCGCGCCCGCGTCGAGGACGTGGTCGCCGAGCCGGACGCCGACGGTTCGCTCCTGCGATCCGGCACGGGAGAAGACGCCGTAGGGAAGGTTGTGCGGACCGAAGGGGTCGCCCTCGGGGACCTCGAAGGGGGGCATCGGGTACTGCCTCTCTTTCGTGTGCCGTGCGTTCCAGGTGGTTCGGGCCACACGTTCATGTGGTCGCGCCACACGTTACGGGGGGGTTGGCTGTCTTGGGCAGTGCCTAAAGAGTTTGCAATGTCCGGATTGGTCTTGTCGGAGCGGGTAATTCCGGCTTAGCGTCCTTTGGGGGACGCGGACGGGGTGGGTCCGCTCCGTAGGGGGGACACGTGGGGGGACCCGTGGCCAGGAATGCCGTCAGCGTGCCTTTCGGCGCCGAGCGTGATGTGCCGGGCCTGATCGTGAAGTTCGGCGACTATCCGCTGCACCACGGCGGGGTGGGGGCGATCCGCAGTCTGGGCCGGCTGGGCGTGCCCATGTACGCGATCACCGAGGACGCGTACACGCCGGCGGCTTCCTCCCGTTATCTCACACGGGCGTTCGTGTGGCCGACAAGGGGCACCGAGGGGGCGGACCACCTGGTGGAGGGCCTGCTGCGGATCGGGAGCCGGATCGGGCGGCCCGCCGTCCTGGTCCCCACCGACGAGGAGGCGGCCGTCCTGATCGCGGAGCACCAGGACGAGCTCAAGGGCCACTTCCTCTTCCCGCGCGTCGCCCCGGGGCTGCCGCGCCGCCTGGCCAGCAAGCAGGGCCTGCACGAACTGTGCGTCGAGCACGGCATCCCGAGCCCCGCGGCCGCCTTCCCGCAGTCGTACGACGACATCGCCGCGTTCGCCGAGACGGCCCGCTTCCCGGTGGTGGCCAAGAACCGCGAGGCGTTCGTGCGCCGCAGCCGGCCGGCCGTGAACGGCACCACGCGGATCGCCACCCGGGAGGGACTGCTCGCGCTCGCCCGCGACTGGGGCGGGCGGCCGGGGGTGGTTCTCCAGGAGTACCTGCCCCGGGAGGAGGCCGAGGACTGGATCGTGCACGCCTACTTCGACCAGGACTCCACGCCGCTCGCGATGTTCACCGGCGTGAAGGTCCGCTCCTGGCCGCCGCACGCGGGGATGACGGCCAACGCCTACGTGGTCGACAACCCGGAACTCGCCGACCTCGCCGCGCGTTTCGTCAAACAGATCGGCTTCACCGGAATCATCGACCTCGACCTGCGCTTCGACCGGCGCGACGGACAGTACAAGCTGCTCGACTTCAACCCGCGCGTGGGCGCCCAGTTCCGGCTCTTCGAGAACGAGCCGGGGGTGGACGTCGTACGCGCCATGCACCTGGACCTGACCGGGCGACCCGTTCCCGAGGGCGAACAGCGGGCCGGCCGCCGCTACCTCGTGGAGAACATCGACCTGCCCGCCCTGATCGCCTACCGGCGCAGCGGATACACCACACCGCACGCTCCGGCGAAGGCGAGCGGGACCGAGCTGGCCTGGCTGGCGGGTGACGACCCGCTGCCGTTCTTCACGATGCTCGCCCGCTTCGTACGGCCCGGCGCGAAGCACCTGTACCAGCTGTGGCGTACCAACCGCCGCGGCGGCGCGGCCGGTTAGACACCGGTCACGGGCAACCGCCCGCACTCCCGTGCCCCGTCCGCCGCGACCGGCACGCACGTGCGCCCTCACACTCCCGCAGCCCCCGCAACCCCGCATCCACCCGTCGAACCGGTGGCACCGCCGGCCGTGTCCGGCGGCCGTCTCGGCGGTCGTCCCCGCGGTCGGCCACGGCCACCGCGACGGCCCGTGAAGTGACGCATCAGCACGTCCTGGGGAGGGACTTCGTGAACCATCCGGCAGCAGTCATCGGTGCCGGGCCGTACGGCCTGTCCACCGCCGCCCATCTGCGCGCACGCGGCATCCCGGTCCGCGTCTTCGGCGAGCCCATGGTCGCCTGGCGGGACCACATGCCCGCCGGAATGCTCCTCAAGTCGACCCCGGCCGCCTCCGGCATCGACTGCCCGCAACACGGCCACACCCTGGCCGACTACTGCGACGCGGCCGGCATCGAACGGCTGGTCACGGACGAGGACATCGTCCCGGTGGAGACCTTCGTCGCCTACGGCGAGTGGTTCCAGCGCAGGCTGGTGCCCGAACTGGAGCGGACCCGGGTCGTGTCGGTCGACCGGCGGCCGGGTGACGGCTTCGAGCTGAAGCTGGACTCCGGGGAGCAGTTCACCGCCCGTGCGGTCGTGGTGGCGACCGGCCTGTCGGGCCTCGCCCATCTGCCGGCGGAACTGGCCGCCGCGGCACCGGACGGCCCCACGCCCACCGCGGCGGTCTCCCACAGCTGCCAGCATCACGACCTGACCCGGTTCGCCGGCAAGGAGCTGATCGTCGTCGGTGCCGGCCAGTCGGCGTTGGAGACTGCCGCGCTCGCGTCGGAGGCCGGCGCACGGGTGCGGGTGGTGGCGCGCGGCCGTGGCAAGGTCGCCTTCGGCGCCCCGCCCTGGGACCAGCCCAGGCTGCGCCCCGAGTCCCCCTTCGGCCGCGCCTGGTCGCTGTGGGCGCTCAGCCACTACCCCCACCCCTACCGCCGCCTCCCCGCCCGGCTCCGCCACCATCTGGCCCGGCGGGTGCTCGGCCCGCTCGGCGCCTGGTGGCTGCGCGACCGCTTCGAGGGAACGGTGCCGGTCGTCGAGGTGGCCCGGATCCTCCGCGCCGAGGCCCGCGACGACCACGCGGCGCTGACCGTGCGCACCCTGGGCAGCAGCACCCGGGAACTGACCGCCGACCACATCGTGGCGGCGACCGGTTACCGCGTCGACCTGGCCGCGCTGGGCTTCCTCGGCCACGAGCTGCGCACGGAAGTCGCGGTGAGCCGGGGTGCCCCGAAGCTCGGGGCGGGCTACGTCTCCTCGGTCCCGGGCCTGTACTTCACGGGCCTGCCGGCGGCGGCGTCGTACGGCCCGGTGATGCGCTTCGTGTGCGGCACGGAGTTCGCCTCGCCACGGCTGGCCCGTCATCTGGCGACGGCCCACGGCTGAGCATTCGCGGACGGCGGAGGCGAGTTGGAGGGGGGTGACCCGGTGCAGCGAGGGCCGAACGGGGTCGTCCGGTTCCGGTGGGGCCGGGGGTGCGGCGGATCCGTATTCTCTGATCATGCCCGCTCCCCTTGCACCTGCCCTCATCGCCACCGACCTGGACGGAACGCTGCTGCGCGGCGACGACTCCGTGTCCGAACGGACCGTGGCCGCGCTCGCGCGGGCCGAGGCGGCCGGTGCCCGGCACCTCGTCGTGACCGGCCGGCCGGCGCCGAGGGTCCGGGCGCTGCTGAAGGCGCTGGGCTCCACGGGCCTCGCGGTGTGCGGGCAGGGGGCGCAGCTCTACGACGCCGGGACCGACCGTCTGCTGTGGTCGGTCACGCTGGACACGGAGACGGCGGAGACCGCGCTCGGCAAGATCGAGGCCGAGGTGGGAGAGGTGTACGCCGCCGTCGACCAGGACGGGGCGGACGGGCTCACGCTCATCGAGCCGGGATACCGGATGCCGCATCCGACCCTGCCGGCGTGGCGGGTCGAGCGGCGCGAGGAGCTGTGGCAGGCGCCGATCAGCAAGGTGCTGCTGCGCCATCCAGTGCTGTCCGACGACGAGTTGGCCGAGGTGGCCCGTGGCGCGGTCGGCTCGCTCGCCACGGTCACCATGTCGGGGCCCGGGACCGTCGAACTCCAGCCCTGCGGCATCACCAAGGCGACCGGACTGGCGCTGGCCGCCGAGCGTCTGGGGCTCGGCCGGCACAGCGCCCTGGCCTTCGGTGACATGCCGAACGACATCCCCATGTTCCAGTGGGCCGCCCGGGGCGTGGCCATGGCCAACGCCCATCCCGAGCTGAAGGCGGTGGCCGACGAGGTCACCTCGTCGAACGAGGACGACGGCATCGCCGTCGTCCTCGAGCGGTTGTTCCCCCAGGGCCTGTCCGACGATTCCGATCGGACAGGCCCTGGCGAACGGGTGGGGCGACCGATCAGTACGCGCTGAAGACGTTGTCGATCGAGCCGTACCGGTCGGCCGCGTAGTTGCAGGCGGCCGTGATGTTCGCGACCGGGTCGTAGATGTCGAACGAGGTGCCGTCCACGTGGTACGCGTTGAAGGTCGGCTGGATGACCTGCAGCAGGCCCTTGGAGGGAATGCCCTTGGCGGCGTTGGAGTCCCACAGGTTGATGGCCCGCGGGTTGCCGGACGACTCGCGCATCACATTGCGGTAGATGCCGTGGTAGCTGCCCGGAATGCCCTTTTTGTGCATGATTGCGAGGGACTCGCGGATCCAGCCGTCGAGGTTGTTCGAATGGGCCACCGTGCTCACGGCCGCGGTGGTGCTCTTGGCCGGAGTGGCGGCGGAGGCGCTGGTCGCGCCGATGAGCGGCAGAGCGAGGACGGCCGCACCCGCGCCGCCGGCGACGAGGGTGCGAACGAGACGGGTGGTGCGGGTGCGGCGCTGGACCTGAGCGGACATGCGGATTCCTCTCCTACGCCTGCGAGGTGAGCTGTCGGGTTCGGGCGGGGAGGTGCCCGGCCGCGTCCCGTGGGACGTGGCTTCACCCCGAGCCGTTCCGGCGCGACGTACAACGCTCCGGCCCGGCGACTTACCTGGGTCCCCCGCTCCTGCCATGAGTGGTTCAGTCGATGGGCATCGGGCGGCGGCAGGATTCGGCGTCCGCTCGATGGACCGGGAACGTATGCGACAGCACATGTCCGGAACAAGTGCTCGGTTTGCGGATCGTCCTAGTTGACCTTGATCTGTGGCATATGGGGTGCTTGATCCTTTGCTATCGCCAAGGGTCAACTGGCATGCGGGGGAAGGGAAGGCGAGAAGACGGGCCGCACGGAGGGTCGAGGGCCCGGCGTGACCCAACTCACGGAATTATGGAGAGAGGAGCAATTACGGCCAAACGGGATTGAGATGACAATAGGGTTAAATCGGGCCATGGAGTGTTCGGGCATGATGGTCGTCACTTCGCGTGACGTCATGGCCTGTGCGTACGTGTACACCTGTGCGCATGTGTGCGAGTGAAGGCGGCCCGGGGTAGGGAGAGATGAGTCGCTAAATATATGCTCATGTGTGGTGATAAGCGGTCATATCGGGCGTGATCCGATAGTGCCTGGCCTGTAGCGGTGGGCGCCATCGGTGATCGAAACGTGACCGGATACGCTGACTTGAGTGATGGCAGCGACCTATCGACAAACCGTGTAAGCGCCAGCAGACACCAGCAGACAGGAGACCCCTCGTGACCGTCGTCGGGCCGTTCGGGCTGAGCGTGCGGGACCAGGCTCTCGAAGCCGATGTCCAGGCCGGATTGGCGGCTGTCGAGGAAGGGCTGATCGAGGCCACCAAGAGCGAGGTCCCCTTCATCACGGAGGCCGCGCAGCACCTGGTCAAGGCGGGCGGGAAGCGTTTCCGACCGCTGCTCGTGATGCTGGCGGCGCAGTTCGGTGACCCGTACGCGCCGGGGGTCGTGCCCGCGGCCGTGGTGGTGGAACTGACCCACCTGGCCACGCTCTACCACGACGACGTGATGGACGAGGCCGCCGTGCGGCGCGGGGTGGCCAGCGCGAACACCCGCTGGGGCAACTCCGTCGCCGTCCTCACCGGTGACTTCCTGTTCGCCCGGGCCTCCCAGATCCTCGCCGACCTCGGGCCCGAGGCGGTCCGCGTGCAGGCACTGGCGTTCGAGCGGCTGGTCACCGGGCAGATCCTGGAGACGGCGGGGCCGCAGGACGGACGGGATCCGGTCGACCACTACCTGGACGTGCTGGGCGGCAAGACGGGGTCGCTGGTGGCCGTCTCGTGCCGGTTCGGCGCGATGATGTCCGGCGCCGACGAGACCGTCGTGGACGTGCTGACGCAGTACGGCGAGCGGCTGGGTGTCGCGTTCCAGCTGGCCGACGACGTGCTGGACATCGCCTCCGACTCGCACGAGTCGGGCAAGACCCCGGGGACGGACCTGCGGGAGGGCATTCCGACCCTGCCGGTGCTGAGGCTGCGCGAGCGCGCACAGCGGCTGGGCCTGTCCGAGGACCTCGCGCTGTGCGAGCTGCTGGACTCCGACCTCAGTGACGACGCACGGCACGCGGAGGCGCTCGCGGCGCTGCGGGTGCACCCGGCCCTGGAGCAGGCCCGTCGGGACACCGTGCGGTACGCGGAGGAGGCGCGCGCCGCGCTGGCGCCGCTGCGCGAGTGCGACGCGAAGGCCGCGCTGCTCGAGCTGTGCGACGCGGTGGTGCACCGCGCCGGCTGAGGCCGGTTCTTCCCGGAGCGTCCTGTCGGGGTCGCTTCTCCTCACGGACACGGGCGGCGTCTCCACCCGACCCCTACGGGACGGGTGGAGACGCCGCCGCTTCGTGTCATACCGCAGGCGTACGCGGAGTTGGCTCCGCGGTCTGACGCTTCCGCGCTGTCGATTTGGTCAGATGGAAACCACGGACCACACCACTCCTCACCGATTCGGGTGAGAATGGCGGCTCGGGGGTGGGAGCAGTACAGACGGGCAGCCGCCGCCGACGACGGAGGTAAGGCACACATGACACCGTACGAATCCGACGACGCCAGGGGCGCGGCGGTCGACGACCCGCACTCGGCGCGGCGCAAGGCCGCCCGCTACGTCGTTCCGGTCGCGGTGGTGGGGGTGGCGGCGGCGACGATCGGGCTCGTCCCCGCACTCGCCGACTCCGGCGACCCGGACCTTCCGAAGATCACCGCGCAGCAACTCATCGAGAAAATCGCCAAGTCGGACGTCCAGCAGCTGTCCGGCACCGCCAAGATCACCACCGACCTCGGTCTTCCGGACCTCGGCGGTCTGGAGAGCGGCCTGCTCTCCGGTGCTGCCAAGGGCGGTGACGGATCGTCGGCCGATCCGAGCACCAAGCTGACCGAGCTGGCCTCCGGCACGCACACCCTGCGCGTCGCGGCCGACGGCCCGGACCGGCAGAAGGTCTCGCTGATCGAGAGCGCCGCCGAGTACAGCCTCATCCACAACGGCGCGGACGTCTGGGGCTACGACAGCAAGTCCAACGAGGTCTACCACAGCACCGCGGACCAGGACGGCACCCAGCACCGGGACGAGGTGCCGGCCACGCCCAAGGACTTCGCCGACCAGGCCCTGAAGTCGGTCGACGACACCACCTCGGTGACGGTGGACGGCACCGCCCAGGTGGCGGGCCGGGACGCCTACCGGCTGGTCATCAAGCCCAAGCACGCCTCCGGCACCACGGTCGGTGTGATCAGCATCGCGGTGGACTCCAGGACCGGGATGCCGCTCAAGTTCACACTCACCCCGGCGAGCGGGGGCGCCGCCGTGGTGGACGCCGGCTTCACCCAGGTCAGCTTCGCCGCGCCGGCCGCCTCCACGTTCGACTTCACCCCGCCCAAGGGCGCGAAGGTCACCGAGAAGAAGGACGCCGAGACGGGCGCGCGCCCCGTCCGGCCGAACCCGCACCACGGCCTCGCCCCGCAGAAGGGGCTCGCCGAGGAGGGTGCGAAGGTCCTCGGGAAGGGCTGGAACTCCATCGCGGTCCTCGACTCCGGCGCCGAGGGCGGCATCCCGTCGTCCTCCGGCAAGGGAGACCTGGGCGGCTTCCTCGGTTCGCTCGGCGACCAGGCCAGCGGGAAGTTCGGCAAGGGCACGGTCTTCTCCACCCGCCTGGTCAACGCCCTGATCACCGACGACGGCAAGGTCTACGTCGGCACGGTCACCAAGGACGCCCTGGTCAAGGCGGCGAACGCCGGGCAGTAGGCACGCGAGAGAGCACGACGGACCGAGGGAGCCGGGGGAGCCGATGGACGAGGTGTCCGCCACGCGGCCGGAGCGGGCCGCGCGGGACGCCGAGGACGGCGTCATCCACACCCGCGCGCTCACCAAGCGCTATCGCGGCGGGCAGCTCGCCGTCGACGGCTTGGACCTGACCGTCCCGGAGGGCAGCGTCTTCGGTTTCCTCGGGCCGAACGGCTCGGGCAAGACCACCACCATCCGCATGCTGATGGGGCTGATCGAGCCCACCTCCGGCACCGCGCGAGTTCTGGGGCACCCCATGCCCCGTTCGTCGCGCGCCGTGCTGCCGCACGTCGGCGCGCTGATCGAGGGCCCAGCCCTGTACGGCTTCCTGACCGGCCGGGACAACCTGCTGCGCTACGACGCCGCCGACCCCACAGCCGAACCGCGCACCCGCGGGTCCCGGGTCGCGGCCGCACTGGACCGGGTGGGCCTGACCACCGCCGCGGGCAAGAAGGCCAGGGCGTACTCGCTGGGCATGAAGCAGCGCCTCGGACTCGCCGCCGCGCTGCTCCGGCCGCGCAGACTGCTCGTCCTGGACGAACCGACCAACGGCCTCGACCCGCAGGGCATGCGGGAGATCCGCTCCCTGGTGCGCGAGCTGGCCTCCGACGGCACGACCGTCTTCCTCTCGTCCCATCTGCTGGACGAGATCGAGCAGGTGTGCACGCACGCCGCGGTCATGGCCCGGGGGAGGCTGATCACCCAGGGCCCGGTCGCCGAGCTGGCCGCCGGGGCCCGTGGCCGGCTCGTGGTGACCACACCGGACACGGCGGAGGCGGCCCGGGTGCTGAAGGAGCAGGCGGTCGCCGATGTCGTCGTCACCGACGACCGGGTGACCGGCGAGCCGCCGGAGCGTGATCTCGCCGAGGTGAACGCCGCTCTGGTCACGGCAGGCGTGCGCGTGCGGGGCTTCGGGGTGCGACGCGCCTCGCTGGAGGACGCGTTCGTGGCACTCACGGGGGAGGGGTTCGATGTCGCGGGCTGAGACGGCGCCGGCGCGGATGGCCGTGGGTTCCCCGACGCGGTTGTGGACCCTCGGGCTGCTGCGCAGTGAGCTGCTGACCACCTTCCGGCGCTGGCGCACCCTCGCGCTGCTCGGTGTGCTGGCTGCCGTGCCGGTCCTCGTCGGAGTGGCCGTCCGGATCGAGACCGGGGACGGTTCGTCCGCGGCGGGCGGGGGCGGTGGAGGTCCCGCGTTCATCTCCCAGATCACCAACAACGGGCTCTTCCTGGTGTTCACCGCGCTGGCGGCCACACTGCCGTTCTTCCTCCCGATGGCCGTGGGCGTGGTCGCGGGCGACGCGATAGCCGGCGAGGCGAACGCGGGCACCCTGCGCTATCTGCTGGTCGCCCCGGCGGGCCGCACCCGTCTGCTGCTCACCAAGTACGTCACGGCCATGGCCTTCTGCCTGGTCGCCACCCTGGTGGTCGCCGTCTTCGCGCTCGCCGTGGGCGCGCTGCTCTTCCCGCTGGGCGACCTGACGACCATCTCCGGCACACGGATCAGCTTCGCCGAGGGGCTGGTCCGGGCGCTGCTGATAGCCCTCGTCGTCGCCGCGTCACTGATCGGAGTCGCCGCCCTCGGTCTGTTCGTCTCCACCCTCACCAACAGCGGCATCGCGGCCATGGCGACGACCGTGGGCCTGCTGATCACGGTGCAGATCCTCGACCAGATACCCCAGCTGCACACGATCCAGCCGTACCTCTTCTCGCACTACTGGATGTCCTTCGCGGACCTGATGCGCGAGCCGGTCTACTGGGACGGCCTGGTGAAGAACCTGGAACTGCAGGCGCTGTACGCGGCGGTGTTCGGCTCGGCGGCCTGGGCGCGGTTCGGGGCGAAGGACATCACCGCGTAGCCCGGTTCGAGGTCAGGCCCGAGATCGGTGGAACCGTTCGGCCGCGCCGGTGAGGCGGGCCAGCGGCTCGGTCTCCCGCGGCGGAGGTCCGCTCAGGTCGCCCAGGCGCCAGTCGGGCACCCACGGGACGCGGTAGACGTCGATGGCGGACTCGATCGGCGCCACCCGGTCGGCGAGCTGCCGCGGCAGCCGGCCCGGCGCGTCCGCGACGAGCACCACGGCGTCCAGATCGAGCCCGGCCGGGGCCTCGCCCCTGCGGAACGTGCCGATCGTCCGTGTCACGGCGTCCAGTCCGGCCGCGTGTGTCCGGGCGACGAGCAGCACCGAGGGGGGAGCGTCGGGACCCGGCCAGTTCTGCCCGCAGTCCCGGCCGCCGTAGACGGCCGCGAGCGTGGTCGTGCCCGCGCCGCCGTGGGTGGCCACCCAGGAGAACCGCCGGGGTGTGACGGGCGGCAGGTCGTGGGCGCGGGCCACCGGCCCGCGGAGCCAGATCTCCGGTCCGTGCTGCACGCCAGTTCGCATGGCCGTTCCCTCTCTCGTCATTCGGACGGTCGTGGCGTTCGGAGCGTTACCCCGCTCACATCGGCGCAGTTCCTGGTGCGAGTCTGTGACGTCGCGGTGACACGGGAACGCAGGCGAGCAGAGAGACTCGACAGTACGCGTAGGACCGGATGGCACGCATCCGAGTGAGGGAGCCGATGTCTCGACTGAGCCGCGAGAAGAAGCGGGAACAGAAGCGCGCCGCGCGCTCGGCGGCACCCATGACGACGACACCGATTCCCGTCCATGTACCCGTGGCACCGGCCGGCGCCTCTGAGAGCCGGCAGGCCGTGGAAGCCTCCGACGCCGGCTCCTGGGCCTGGGTCGGTGGGGTGCGGGTCCGGTCGGCGCCCGGCGAGGAGATCCAGCAGGCCGTGCTCGACCACCTCCAGGGCATCGCGCTCGCCACCGGCCGCTCCGTCCTCGCCACGGTCACCGACGAACGCATCGGCTACGTCGTCCCGCTCCAGGTCCACGGCGACGGCTCCAGCACCTTCGCGGCGGAGCCGGCGCGCACCTCCGCACCAGAAGAGCCGGTACGCCAAGAGCGGGTACGCGAAGAACCGGTGCGCGAACAACCGGTGCGGGAAGAGCCCGTGCGAGAAGAGCCCGTGCGGGGAGAGCGGACGCGGCACGAGCCGGTGCGGAACGAGCACCCTCACAACGAACACGCTCACAACGAACCCACGGGGGACGAACACGCGCGGGACGAACACGCGCGGAACGAGCACGTGCGGGACGAGCTCGCGCGGAACGAGCTCGCGCGGAACGAGCCGGTGCAGGACAACGCGACCCATGTGCTGCGGCGGGTGCCGCTCACCCCGACGTTCGCGCGGCGTGCCGTACCGGAGCCGCCCGCCGGCACGGCGCCTGCCACGCCGCAGGTCACACCCCCCGCGGCCCCTCCGGGTACGGCGGTGGCGCCGTTGGGAGTGTTCGGCCCGCCGCCGGTGATGGACGCGGCGACGCCGGTGACGGACCCGGCAACGCCGGTGAGGGACGCGGAGCCGCCGGTCAGGGACGACCCCGATCCGAAGCCCACCCCCGCGCGTGGGTTCGACGCCGTGGCCGAGGCCGTGCTCGGGGACGACCCCAGGGCCGCCAGGACCGAGACCGGCGACGGCGGCACCGGCCTGCTCGCCGAACCCATGGCGCGGGTCGGCGAGGCCGTGCGGGCGGGACGCATCGAGGAAGCGGCGACCGTGGCGGAGCGCACCGTCGCGGAGGCGTCCCGCACCCTCGGCGCGCACCACCCCGAAGTGCTGCGCCTGCGCGAACTGTGCGCCTACATCGCCTACTTGTCCGGTGACCCGCTGCGCGCCCACCGTCTCTCGATCGACCTGGCCCACATCCACCGCGGCGCCGGGGACGCCGAGGGCGCCTACGACAACGTGCGGAGCGCGGCCACCGCCTGGCGCGCCGTCCGCGACCCCGAGCAGGGCCTCGGTCTCGGCCGGGACCTGATCGACCTGTGGACGTCGCTGGCCGCCGAGGAGGGCCCGGCGGCCGAGGACCTCGACCAACTGGAGTCCGCCCGCGCCCGCATGGGCCGGCTCGCCGAACGGGCCCGCAGGCAGACACCGCCGCCGTCGAACTGACCCGCCGGCCACAGCCCTTAGGCCACGCAGAACTCGTTGCCCTCCGGGTCCGCCATGACCACCCACTCGCCGGCGGGTTCCTTCACATGGCGCAGCTCGCTCGCCCCGAGGGCCTTGAGCCGCTCCACCTCCTCCTCGCGCCGGCCCTCACCCGGGTGGAGGTCGAGGTGGAGCCTGTTCTTGCCGGACTTCGGCTCCGGCACCCGCTGGAACAGCAGCCGCCGCCCCAGCCCGGTGCCGCGCTCGTGGTCGTACGGGTCGTCGGGGTGCCGGACGGCGACCAGGTCCCGGAAGGCCGGGCGGCCGTGGAACTCGACGGTGGCCGCGCCCGGCAGCGCGCCGAGCTCCAGCAGCCGTTCGATGAGCGCGCTGTTGTCCTCGACCTCGTAGTGCAGCGCGCCGGCCCAGAAGTCGGCCTGCGCGTGCGGGTCGGCACAGTCGATGACGAGCTTCCAGTGCACGGGGGCGGGCGCGCGGTCTGCGGACGCCCCGGTCTCGGTCCGAGTCATACGGTACTTATACGGCGTCAGGCCTCCACCGCGCCGGAGTTCAGCCGCGGCGTCTCTCCCGCGGCGGTCCCCGGCCCCGGGGCCTGTGCGGGGACCTGGGCCTGCGACGGGACCTGCGTCCGTGCCGCCGAGTGGGACTGGGCCTCCGTCACCACGGTGGCGGCGGCCAGTCGGGCGCGGGCCTGGGCGGTCCGGCGGGCCGAGCGCAGCCCGTCCCAGGTCAGCAGGGACAGCGCCAGCCACACCAGGGCGAACCCGGCCCAGCGTTCGGCGGGCATGGACTCGTGGAAGTAGACGACGCCGAGCAGGAACTGGAAGACCGGTGCGAGGTACTGCAGCAGGCCCAGGGTGGACAGTGGCACGCGGATCGCGGCGGCGCCGAAGCAGACCAGAGGCAGGGCGGTGACGACGCCGGTGGAGGCGAGCAGGGCCGCGTGCCCGGTGCCCTCGCTCGAGAAGGTCGAGTCGCCCCGCGCGCCGAGCCACAGCAGATAGCCGAGCGCGGGCAGGAACTGGATCGCGGTCTCGGCGGCCAGCGACTCGATGCCGCCGAGGTCGACCTTCTTCTTCACCAGTCCGTAGGTGGCGAAGGAGAAGGCCAGGCAGAGGGAGATCCACGGCGGGCGGCCGTAGCCGATGGTGAGCACCAGCACGGAGGCGGCGCCGGTGCCGACCGCCGCCCACTGCACGGGACGCAGCCGCTCCTTGAGGAGCAGCACGCCCATGGCGATGGTGACCAGCGGATTGATGAAGTAGCCGAGGGAGGCCTCCACGACGTGCCCGCTGTTCACGGCCCATATGTAGACGCCCCAGTTGACGGTGATCACCGCTGCGGCGACCACGATCAGAGCGAGTCTGCGCGGCTGCCGGAGCAGTTCCACGGCCCAGGCCCAGCGTCGTACGAGGAGCAGTGCCACCAGGACGAAGGCGAGGGACCACACCATCCGGTGGGCGAGGATCTCCGTCGCCCCGGCGGGCTTGAGCAGGGGCCAGAAGAGGGGGACGAGCCCCCACAGCCCGTAGGCCGCGAAGCCGTTCAGCAATCCTGTGCGCCGCTCGCCGTGCGACTTCTCGCTCACGTGCCCTCCCTCTTGTTCGGCCTGGCCGGGTCCCAGTGCAGCAAGCAAGAAGGTAGCGCCGAGCACCCCCGCCTGTCATGCCCGTATCGGCATACGGTCATGACAGGCGGGGGTGGGGAGGCGTACGGGGCCTCAGTCCTCGAGTGCGGCGGCGATCGCGTCGGCAAGGGGCGTGGTCGGGCGGCCGGCCAGCCGGGAGAGGTCCCCGGAGTCGACCACCAGTTCGCCCTTCTCGATGGAGGCGTCCACACCTGCGATGATCGTGGCGAGCGGCCCAGGGAGCCCGGCGCCCGTCAGGATGCCCTGGTACTCCTCGACCGATACCGGTCGGTAGCCGATCTCCTTGCCGGTCTGCCGGCCCACTTCGGCGGCGAACTCGGCGAAGCCCCACGCCTGGTCGCCGCCCAGCTCGTACGTCCGGTTCTCGTGGCCCTCGCCAGTGAGCACCGCGACGGCGGCGGCCGCGTAGTCGGCGCGCGAGGCGGAGGAGATCCGGCCCTCGCCGGCGGCCTGCACGACGGCGCCGTGCTCCAGGACGGGGGCGAGCTGCTCGGTGTAGTTCTCGTGGTACCAGCCGTTGCGCAGCAGCGTGTAGGGCAGTCCGGAGGCGAGCAGCGCCTCCTCGGTGCCGCGGTGGTCGTCGGCCAGGGCGGCCGTCAGGGTGCCGGGGGCGCTGGTGTAGGCGAGCAGCGCGACACCGGCCGCCTTGGCCGCGTCGATGACGACCCGGTGCTGCCGCACCCGCCCCTTGTCGAACTCGTTGCCGGAGACGAGCAGCACCTTGTCGCCGGACGCGAACAGACCCTCGAAGGTCTCGGGCGCGTTGTAGTCGGCGACGGCGATCCGCACGCCCCGCCCGGCCAGGTCGGCGGCCTTTTCCGGGGTGCGGGCGACGGCGGTGATCCGCTCGGCCGGAACCTTCTCCAGCAGCTGCTCCACGACGAGGCGGCCGAGGTGTCCGGTGGCTCCGGTGACGACGATGCTCATGGGGGGTCTCCGTAAGGCATGGGGTGTGTACGACACCGACCTTATGGGGAGCGCTAACTCTGAGAAAGTACCCACTTTGAAGTAAGGTACTGGCATGGCAGTTAGTGACAAGGGGCTCGCGGACGCCGAAGCCCTGTGCCCCCACCGCCTGGTCCTGGAGCACGTCACCAGCCGCTGGGGAGTGCTGGTGCTGATCCAGCTCCTGGACCGGCCGTACCGCTTCAGCGAACTGCGGCGGGCGATCGCCGGCGTCGGCGGGCGGGGCGTCAGCGAGAAGATGCTCGCGCAGACCCTCCAGACCCTGGAGCGCGACGGCCTCGTCCACCGGGACGCCCGGCCCGTCATCCCGCCGCGCGTCGACTACTCCCTGACCGGGCTGGGCCGCGAGGCGGCGGAGCAGGTGCGTGACCTCGCCCGGTGGACCCAGGACCGCATGGGTGAGGTGGAGCAGGCGCGCCGGGCATACGACGAGGCCCGGGACGCGCGGTCCCGGGCCTGAGGAAAAGACGGGCGGACACGTCGGACGGTGGACGACCGAGGAGTCGGCCGGCGACCGGCCGGGTGTCCTCAGCCGACGACCGTCCAGGTGTCCCCGCCGGCCAGCAGTGCGGCCAGGTCGCCCTTGCCGCGCTGCTCGATCGCCGTGTCCAGCTGGTCGGCCATCAGGGTGTCGTAGACCGGCCGGTCCACGGACCGGAACACCCCGATCGGCGTGTGGTGCAGTGTGTCGGGATCGGCCAGCCGCGACAGGGCGAACGCCGTCGTCGGGGACGCGGAGTGCGCGTCGTGGACCAGGATGTCGCGCTCGTTCTCCGGCGTCACCGTGACCACCTTCAGATCCCCGGTCGCCGCGTCCCGCACCACGCCCCGGGAGCCTCCCCCACTCTCGCCTGCGCTCGAGCCGGAGGTGCCCCCACCCCCGAAGCGGATCGGCTGCCCGTGCTCCAGGCGGATCAGGGCCTCCTCGGCCTGCTGCCTGTCTTTCAGGGCGTCGAAGGCGCCGTCGTTGAAGATGTTGCAGTTCTGGTAGATCTCGATCAGCGCGGTGCCCGGGTGGGCCGCCGCCTGGCGCAGCACCTCGGTCAGGTGCTTGCGGTCGGAGTCGATCGTGCGGGCCACGAAGGAGGCCTCCGCGCCGATCGCCAGCGACACCGGGTTGAAGGGCGCGTCCAGCGACCCCATCGGCGTCGACTTGGTGATCTTGCCCAGCTCGGAGGTCGGGGAGTACTGCCCCTTGGTCAGGCCGTAGATCCGGTTGTTGAACAGCAGGATCTTGAGGTTGACGTTGCGGCGCAGGGCGTGGATCAGGTGGTTGCCGCCGATGGACAGGGCATCGCCGTCACCGGTGACGACCCACACGCTCAGGTCGCGGCGCGAGGCGGCCAGCCCCGTCGCGATGGCGGGGGCGCGGCCGTGGATCGAGTGCATCCCGTAGGTGTTCATGTAGTACGGGAAGCGGGAGGAGCAGCCGATACCGGAGACGAAGACGATGTTCTCCTTCGCCAGGCCCAGCTCCGGCATGAAGCCCTGGACGGCGGCGAGGATGGCGTAGTCCCCGCAGCCGGGGCACCAGCGCACCTCCTGGTCGGACTTGAAGTCCTTCATCGACTGCCGGCCCTCGGCCTTCGGTACGAGGGAGAGCGCCTCCATCGTCCCCCTGCCGGTCCCGGCCCCGGTGCTCGCGTCCGTCTCGGTGCCGGCGCTCGCTCCGCGTGCGGTCGTCTCAGCCATCGATGGTCTCCTTCAGAGCGGCGGCGAGCTGCTCGGCCTTGAACGGCATGCCGTTGACCTGGTTGTACGAGTGGGCGTCCACCAGGTATTTCGCCCGGATGAGCGTCGCGAGCTGCCCGAGGTTCATCTCGGGGACGACCACCTTGTCGTAGCGCGCCAGCACCGCGCCGAGGTTCTTCGGGAAGGGGTTGACGTGACGCAGGTGGGCCTGCGCGATCGCCGTGCCGTCCGCGCGCAGCCGGCGCACGGCCGCGGTGATCGGCCCGTACGTCGATCCCCAGCCGAGGACGAGGGTGCGCGCCTGGTCCGGGTCGTCGACCTCGATGTCCGGCACCTCGATGCCGTCGACCTTGGCCTGGCGGGTGCGGACCATGAAGTCGTGGTTGGCCGGGTCGTAGGAGATGTTGCCCGTGCCGTCCTGCTTCTCGATGCCGCCGATGCGGTGCTCCAGGCCCGGCGTGCCCGGGATGGCCCACGGGCGGGCCAGCGTCCTGGCGTCCCGCTTGTACGGCCAGAACACCTCGGTGCCGTCGGCGAGCGTGTGGTTGGGGCCCTGCGCGAACTGCACCCTGAGGTCCGGCAGCTCCTCCAACTCGGGGATCCGCCAGGGTTCGGAGCCGTTGGCCAGGTAGCCGTCGGAGAGCAGGAACACCGGAGTGCGGTACGTCAGCGCGATGCGCGCCGCCTCCAGGGCCGCGTCGAAGCAGTCCGCCGGGGTGCGGGGGGCGACGACCGGGACCGGGGCCTCGCCGTTGCGGCCGTACATCGCCTGGAGCAGATCCGCCTGCTCGGTCTTGGTCGGCAGGCCCGTGGAGGGGCCGCCGCGCTGGATGTCGACGACGACCAGCGGCAGCTCCAGGGAGACCGCGAGCCCGATGGTCTCGCTCTTGAGCGCCACACCCGGGCCGCTCGTCGTGGTCACCGCCAGGGAACCGCCGAAGGCCGCGCCGAGCGCGGCCCCGATGCCCGCGATCTCGTCTTCGGCCTGGAAGGTCCGTACACCGAAGTTCTTGTGCTTGGACAGCTCGTGCAGGATGTCCGAGGCCGGCGTGATCGGGTACGACCCGAGGAACAGCGGCAGATCCGCCTGGCGGGAGGCGGCGACCAGTCCGTACGCCAGGGCCAGGTTGCCGGAGATGTTGCGGTAGGTGCCGACGGGGAACGCCTTCGCCGCCGGGGCGACCTCGTAGGAGACCGCGAAGTCCTCCGTCGTCTCGCCGAAGTTCCAGCCGGCCCGGAAGGCCGCGATGTTCGCCGCCGCGATGTCCGGCTTCTTCGCGAACTTCGACCGCAGGAACTTCTCGGTGCCCTCGGTCGGCCGGTGGTACATCCAGCTCAGCAGGCCCAGCGCGAACATGTTCTTGCTGCGCTCGGCCTCCTTGCGGGACAGGTCGAACTCCTTCAGCGCCTCCACCGTCAGCGTGGTCAGCGGCACCGGGTGCAGCTGGTAGCTGTCCAGCGAGCCGTCCTCCAGCGGAGAGGCGTCGTAGCCGACCTTCTGCATGGCCCGCTTGGTGAACTCGTCGGTGTTGACGATGATCTCCGCGCCGCGCGGCAGGTCGCCGATGTTCGCCTTCAGTGCGGCCGGGTTCATGGCCACCAGCACGTTCGGCGCGTCGCCCGGGGTCAGGATGTCGTGGTCGGCGAAGTGGAGCTGGAAGGAGGACACGCCCGGCAGGGTGCCTGCGGGGGCGCGGATCTCGGCCGGGAAGTTCGGCAGCGTCGACAGGTCGTTGCCGAAGGACGCGGTCTCCGAGGTGAACCGGTCGCCGGTGAGCTGCATACCGTCACCCGAGTCACCCGCGAAGCGGATGATCACGCGGTCCAGACGCCGGACGCCCTTCGTCCCGGCCGCCCTGCGCTGCTCCCCTACGACGGCTCCGTCGGCCTGCTCCGCTGGACTGCTGACCTGGCTGGTCACTGAACTGGACCTCCTTCGAGGCGGCTGTGTGGGAGCGGCCTTGCCCAAGACCTTCCCGGCTTCAACCCTACGACCGTCAGGTTCGCCCTCCCTGCGCCGTTCGCATGCTGGACGCACCCGTGAGACGGTCCCATGCCCTGATCTTCCAATGCGTGCCGGCCGCGCTCTGTCACGCCCTGCCGGCTGCTCGGACCTCCTTCGGCACGCCCGGTGCGCGCTCACCGCTCAGCACGTTCCGCGCCCGCTCTCTCGTCGCGCTCGTGGTCGGCTCGACATTCCGATCGACCCTGACTGACACAGTTTCAACCGGTCAGGAGTTGAGATAGGTGAGGACGGCCAGAACACGCCGGTGATCCCCATCACTCTGCGACAGACCGAGCTTCAGGAAGATGTTGCTGACGTGCTTCTCCACCGCCCCGTCGCTCACCACCAGCTGCCGGGCGATCGCCGAGTTCGTCCGGCCCTCGGCCATCAGGCCCAGCACCTCGCGCTCCCGCGGGGTGAGACCGGCCAGCACGTCCTGCTTGCGGCTGCGCCCGAGCAGCTGGGCGACCACCTCCGGGTCCAGGGCGGTGCCGCCCTGCGCCACCCGGACCACCGCGTCCACGAACTCGCGCACCTCGGCCACGCGGTCCTTGAGCAGATAGCCGACCCCGCGGCTGGATCCGGCCAGCAGTTCGGTCGCGTACCGCTCCTCCACGTACTGCGAGAGCACCAGCACCCCGAGATCGGGATGCGCCTTGCGCAGCCGCACCGCGGCCCGTACGCCCTCATCGGTGTGCGTCGGCGGCATCCGCACGTCCGCCACCACGACGTCGGGCAGCTCCCCTTGGTCGTGCAGCTCCGTGATGGTCTTCACCAGCGCCTCGGCGTCGCCCACACCGGCCACGACCTCGTGTCCGCGGTCGGTCAGCAGCCGGGTCAGGCCCTCCCTGAGCAGCACTGAATCCTCGGCGATGACCACCCGCACTCTGTCCTCCACGTTCCTCGGCCCCCCACAACCCGCTGGCTCGGTCTTCCGGCCGTCCACAAGGGAACGGCCACGTCACGGTCCAGCATTCCAGCATTCGGACCGTGACGCGCCCGGCGCGGTGAAGCGGAGGCTCACCGGGACCGCGGGGCTGCCGAGAGGGCGCGTGCGCATGATGCGGCCCGGTGGGCCGCGACCGTACGGCCGCGGCCCACCGGGCCCCGCCGGCTGTTTCCGGGTGCTGTTTCCGCGCGCTCAGCGCCGCCAGGGCAGCTCCGCCGTCACCCGGGTGGGCCCCCCGGCCGGGGAGTCGACGACCAGGATCCCGTCCACCGCGTCCAGCCGCTCCGTCAGCCCCGCGAGCCCCGACCCGGCGGACACGTCGGCGCCGCCCACCCCGTCGTCCATGACCTGGAGCATCAGCCGGTTCTCCGAGCGCCACACGTCCACCGAGGCAGCACGCGCCCGGCTGTGCTTGCTGATGTTCTGCAACAGCTCGGACACCGTGAAGTACGCGATCCCCTCGATCGCCGGCGCGGGCCGCTCCGCCAGGTCCACCTCCACGCGCACCGGCACCGCGCAGCGCGAGGCGACCGCCGACAGCGCCGCGTCCAGACCCCGGTCCGTCAGGACCGCCGGGTGGATCCCGCGCGCCAGGTCCCGCAGCTCCTGCAACGCGGTCTTCACCTCGCCGTGCGCCTCGTCCACCATGCGCGCCGCCGCGTTCGGGTCCTCGGCCAGCTTCTCCTTCGCCAGCCCCAGATCCATCGCCAGCGCCACCAGCCGGGCCTGCGCCCCGTCGTGCAGGTCCCGCTCGATGCGCCGCAGGTCGGCGGCGGCCGTGTCCACCACGACCCCCCGGTCCGACTCCAGCTCCACCACCCGCGCCGACAGCCGCGACGGCCCGAGCAGCCCGTGCACCATCACCCGGTCCACCGTCGTCAGCGCCCGGACGATCCACGGCGTGGCCAGCGTGAACAGCAGACCCACCAGCGCGGTCACCGTGATCTCGAACGGGTTGTCGACGTAGATCCGGTGGTGCTCGTCGCCGTAGAGCTGGATGCCGCCCTGGCCGACCCACACCGGGAAGACCCAGAACCACAGCGGGTAGGTCAGCAGCGTCCAGCCCACCGACCAGACGGTCACGGCGACCACGAAGGAGAACACCGCCCACGGGAACTGCACCAGGGCGTAGAGCAGGGACCTCCAGGAGGTGCCGCTCTTCAGCACCGCTCCCGTCCAGGCCAGCAGCCCGTTGCCGGACCGCGGACGCAGCGGCTCCGGTTCGGCCACCTCCAGGCCGAGCAGCCCGCGCGCCCGCGCCCGCTCCAGCATGCCGAACCCGCGGCAGCCGGCGAGCGCCGCCGCCAGCACCGGGATCCCCAGGAACGTCACCAGCAGACCGCCGCCCAGCGACACCATCGTGACGGCGTAGGTGAAGAGCACGACGGCGATCGGCAGGCCGAGCAGCACGTACAGGAACTCCCGCCCGCTGCGGGCCTCGAACGGCGCTCGCAGCCCGGCGGGCAGCCGGTGCCGCCGGCCGGCGTCCCCGGGTGCGAAGCCGGTCCCGTCGTAGGACCCGTACCGCTGTCCGTACTGCGATCCGTACTGGTGCGATCCGTACTGAGTGGCCATCGGCGTCGTCCCGTTCCCCTCGTCCTGCTCGTCGTGGTGCGCGCGCTTCCGCCGGCACTCCTCCAGCTTGCTGGACCGCAGGTGACGGGGCCATGGAGCGTGTCGGCCTCCTGGGCGGGGGGTTTTCCCTACCCCTCGCGGGCGTGCGTGCCCGGGACGCCCGACCGGTCACGCCAGGGCAGTTCCGCCGTGATCGTCGTCGGACCGCCCTCCGGCGAGTCGACGACGAACAGCCCGTCGACGGCGCCCAGCCGCTCCGCCAGACCGCGCATGCCGGTGCCGCGATCCAGGCTGGCGCCGCCGCGGCCGTCGTCCCACACCTGGACGAGCAGCCGGTCGTCGGTCCGCCACACGTCCACCGAGGCCGACCTCGCCCCGCTGTGCTTGCTGATGTTCTGGAGCAGCTCCGAGACCGTGAAATAGGCGATGCCCTCGATGGCCTCGGCCGGACGCGCGTCCAGGTCGACCGTCACCTTCACCGGCACCGTGCAGCGCGTGGCGACCGACGACAGGGCCGCGTCCAGGCCGCGGTCGGTCAGCACGGCGGGGTGGATGCCGCGGGCCAGGTCGCGCAGCTCCTGCAACGCGAGCTTCACCTCGCCGTGCGCCTCCTCGACCATTGCCGCGACCTTGTCGTCGGCCTGGCCCTCCAGCAGCTTCTCCTTGGCGAGACCCAGCCCCATCGCCAGATTGACCAGCCGGGCCTGCGCCCCGTCGTGCAGGTCCCGCTCGATGCGCCGCAGGTCGGCGGCGGCCGTGTCCACCACGACCCCCCGGTCCGACTCCAGCTCCGCGATCCGCCGCTCCAGCTCGTCGGAGGGCGACAGCAGCGCCCGCACCATCGCCCGGTCCACGTTCGTCAGGCCCCGCGCGAGGAACGGCAGCACCGGCCACAACACGAACAGCGACGTCAGGGTGACGGTGAAGGTGAGGATGCCCCAGGGCAGCCGGATGAAGTCGTACAGCGCCGTACGCCAGCCCACCGGGTCCTTCAGCGCCAGCCACAGCCGGTTGAACAGCCCCTTGGTGCGGCCCAGCGGCAGCGGACTCGGCTCGTCGATCCGCACCGCGAGCAGTGCCCGGGCCCGGGCCCGTTCCAGCCTGCCCAGCTGCCGGGCGCCCATCAGCCCGGCCGCGAGCAGCGGGAAGCCGACGACGGTGACGGTCAGGCCGGTGCCGATGGTCAGCGCGGTCACCACGTAGACGAAGCCGAACAGCGCCACGGGCAGGTTCACCAGGAGATGCGCGATCTCCTTCCACGTGATCGGGTCGAAGCCGAGGCGTGGCGGGGGCAGCCGGTCCCGGTCCTGGTCGTCGGCGCCGGACGCCGCCGGGTCGGCGGAAGGGATGCGTGCGGTCATACGAGTCAGCGTGCCGTGCGACGGGCCCTGAACGCCATGAGGCCGACCGCCCTGACCGCCGGGGGAAAACCCCACCCCGCCCCGCGGCGCGAGGTGCCCTCCCCCAGGGGACGCGGTGGGTCCGTCTCACGCTGCGGCGGGCCTGTCTCATGGTGCGACGGGCTGCTTACCCTCTCTTTATCAGGGCCTAGACTCCCGTGCGTACAGAATCCCGTGCGCACGGAGTCACGGACACCACGAGGTCAGGGAGCGAGGGACGGGCCGGTGCCTGAGACGTTGCCGCAGACGGTGCGGGGGTCGACCGTCGCCGCGGCGGACTACTTCCAGTCCTACTCGGTCGTGGGCCTGCTCGCCGTCGTGGGTGTGCTGTTCGTCGCCGTCGCCTTCGGCGCCGGCCGCCTGCTGCGCCCGGTGGTCCCCACGCCCGAGAAGCTCCTGACGTACGAGTGCGGCGTCGACCCGGTCGGCGAGGGATGGGCCCACACCCAGGTCCGCTACTACGTCTACGCCTTCCTGTACGTGATCTTCGCCGTCGACTCGATCTTCCTGTTCCCCTGGGCGACCGTCTTCGCCGCCCCCGGCTACGGCGCAGCGACGCTGGTGGAGATGTTCGTCTTCCTCGGCTTTCTCGCCGTGGGCCTGCTGTACGCATACAAGAAGGGCGTCCTGGCATGGACGTGAACCCCTCGACCACGGATGTGAACGCCCCGGCCCGGGGCGCGGACCCCTCGGCCGCCGAGCCGGTGTACCTGCCGGAGCCGAAGCGGCTGGGCGCGCTCGCGCGTCTGGCCCCCGAGCCGATGAAGGTCATCCTGAACTGGGGCCGCCGCTACTCGCTGTGGGTCTTCAACTTCGGGCTGGCCTGCTGCGCCATCGAGTTCATCGCCGCGTCCATGGCCCGCCACGACTTCATCCGCCTCGGTGTGATCCCGTTCGCACCAGGGCCGCGTCAGGCCGACCTGATGGTGGTGTCCGGCACGGTCACGGACAAGATGGCCCCGGCGGTCAAGCGTCTGTACGAACAGATGCCCGAGCCCAAGTACGTCATCTCCTTCGGCGCCTGCTCCAACTGCGGCGGCCCCTACTGGGACTCCTACTCCGTCACCAAGGGCGTCGACCAGATCGTCCCGGTGGACGTCTACGTCCCCGGCTGCCCGCCGCGCCCGGAGGCGCTGCTCCAGGGCATCCTGAAGCTCCAGGAGAAGATCGCGCGCGAGTCGCTGGGGGAGCGCTACGGCAACGCCCCGGCACGGCCCTCGGCCGCCGCCCTCCGGAGCGGCCTGGTCCAGCCGCCCGCTCCGGGGCCTGCGGGGACCGCCGGCGAAGGGGACGCCCGATGAGCGGCACCGGCTGGCTGCCCGCGCCCGCCGAGGAGCTGTTCGGCGCCGAGGCCACGGCGGAGGAGTCCTACGAGGTCCTGACGGTCGACGTACCGCCGGCCGCGTGGGTGTCCGCGCTGCGGACCGCCCGCGACGAGCTGGGCTGCACCTACTTCGACTGGCTGAGCGCGGTCGACGAACCGGGCACCGGCTTCCGGATCTCCGCCCACGTGGTGGCGCTCTCCCCGGTACGGCGGCTGCTGCTGCGCACCACGGTCGCGCACGAGGCGCCGGTCCTGCCCAGCGCGGTGGACGTGTACGCCGGTGCGGCCTGGCACGAACGCGAGACCCACGAGATGTTCGGGGTCGGCTTCGAGGGCCACCCGGCCCTGGACCACCTCCTGCTCCCCGAGACCTTCGAGGGCCACCCCCTGCGCAAGGACTTCGTCCTGGCCGCCCGGGTCGCCAAGGCCTGGCCCGGGGCGAAGGAACCGGGCGAGTCGGAGCACGGCGGTCCCAAGCGCCGTCAGATGCTGCCGCCGGGCGTCCCCGACCCCAACGAGTGGGGGCCCATGAAGGGACGCCTCCCGGCCGCCCCGGCCCGTGCGGCGCGGGGCGCCGGCCGGGCGGCGGGCGAACGCCCGGCCCGTGCGGCCGGCGACCGCCCGGCACGGCGCACCCGCACGGCGGCCGAGGGCTCGGCGAGTCAGACGGCCGCGGTACCGGGTGCCGGAGAGGCACCGGCAGCCGGTGCGGCGCCGGGTGCGGCGCCGGCGGGTGCCGCCGCCAGGCCGCGCCGGATGCGGAGCGCGAGCCAGGGCTCGGCGAGCCAGCAGCGGGCCGCCGCGTCAGGGGCGGCACCGGAAAGCCCCGCGGGTCCGGAGAGCGCAGTGGCTCCGGAAGGTGATGTGGCTCCGGAGAGCGCGGCGGCGCGGAAGCAGGCCGCGGCGGAAGGCACCACCGGGCAGGCTCCGGCAGCGGAAGGACCGGCCGCGGAGGCCTCGGTGGCCCACGAGCCCGCCGCCCCGGCCGAGACGCCGGCTGCTCCCCCGGCACCGTCCCGGCCGCGCCGGGCGCGCAGCGCGAGCGAGGGTTCGGCCTCGCGGCGGGCGCGCGCGGCGACCGAGGACGAGCCCGGGCCGCCCACACCGGCCAAGGCCCCCCGCAGCTCCGACGCGCCCTGGCATCACGCACGCCCGGCCTTCGACGAACCGGAACCGAAGCCCGGACAGAAGCCCGGACAGAAGCCTGGACAGAAGCCGGGACCGATGCCTGCGCCGGAGCCTGGAGCCGCGCCGGCACCTCAAGCCGTGCCCGAGCCCGAAGCCGCGCCGGAACCTCAGGCCGCGCCCGAAGCCGCGCCGGAGCCCGAGCCCACACGCGAAGACCCCGGCCAGACCGGCCAGACCGACGAACCCGGCCAGACCGACGAGCCCCACCAGACCGACGAGCCCGCCCACCCCGCCCACCCCGACCGTCCCGAAGGAGGCCCGCAGTGAACGACGCTGTCGACGTCGCCCTGCGACTCCTGATCGTCTTCGTGGTGTTCCTCACCTTCCCGCTGATCGTCGGTCAGACCGAGCACAAGGTGATGGCCCACATGCAGGGCCGCCTCGGCCCGATGTACGCGGGCGGCTTCCACGGGTGGGCGCAACTGGTCGCGGACGGTGTGAAGTTCGCGCAGAAGGAGGACGTCGTCCCCGCTGGCGCGGACCGCCGTATCTTCCAGCTCGCGCCCGCCGTCGCCCTCCTCCCGTACCTGCTGGTCCTGCTGGCCATTCCCATCGGGCCGGGCGCGGTCGGGCAGGACCTGGACGCGGGCGTCTTCTTCGTGCTCGCCGTGATGGGCGTGGGCGTCCTCGGCTCCCTCATGGCCGGATGGGCCTCCGCCAACAAGTTCTCCCTCCTCGGCGGCCTGCGCACCGCCGCCCAGCTCCTCGCCTACGAACTCCCGATGCTGCTCGCCGCGGCCTCCGTGGCCATGGCGGCCGGCACGGTCTCCCTCACCGGCATCCTGGACGCCTTCCACTGGTGGTGGCTGCCCTGGCAGATCGTGGGCGCGATCGTCTTCTTCGTCGCCGGGCTCGCTGAACTCCAGCGCCCTCCGTTCGACATGCCGGTCGCCGACTCGGAGATCATCTTCGGCGCCTACACCGAGTACACGGGGCTGCGCTTCGCCCTGTTCCTCCTCGCCGAGTACGCCGGGATCATCGTCCTGTGCGGTCTGACCACCGTCCTCTTCCTGGGCGGCTGGCACGGGCCGTGGGGCGCCGACGGCCTCGGCTGGGTGTGGACCCTGCTGAAGGCGGCCGTCCTCGCCTTCGTCGTCATCTGGCTCCGCGTCACCTACCCGCGGCTGCGCGAGGACCAGCTCCAGAGGCTGTCCTGGACCCTCCTCGTTCCCCTGTCCCTCGCCCAGATCGCCCTCACCGGCATCGTCAAGGTGGTGATCTCCTAGTGTCCCGCCCGTCGCAAGACCACCGCCCCTCAACGACGCCCTCCGGGCGGCCCCGTCCATCGGTACCCGGCTCCGGCCTCGCCAAGGGCCTGGCCGTCACCCTGCGCACGATGACGCGGAAGACCGTCACCGAGCAGTACCCGGACGCCCTGCCCGAGCTGCCGCCCCGCACCCGCGGCGTGATCGGCCTGTTCGAGGAGAACTGCACGGTCTGCATGCTGTGCGCCCGCGAGTGCCCGGACTGGTGCATCTACATCGACTCCCACAAGGAGACGGTCCCAGCGGCGACCCCCGGCGGCCGCGAGCGCAGCCGCAACGTGCTGGACCGCTTCGCCATCGACTTCTCCCTGTGCATGTACTGCGGTATCTGCATCGAGGTGTGTCCTTTCGACGCCCTGTTCTGGTCCCCGGAGTTCGAGTACGCCGAGACCGACATCCGCGACCTCACCCACGAGCGCGACAAGCTGCGCGAGTGGATGTGGACCGTCCCGGCCCCGCCCGCCCTCGACCCCGGCGCGGAGGAGCCCAAGGAGATCGCCGCCGCCCGCAAGACCGCCGAGAAGCTGGCCGCGGCCCAGGCCGAGTCCACCGGCCCCAAGGGCCAGGCCGGATCCACCGAACCGAAGGAAGGAGAAGGCCAGCCGTGACCCTCGCCGCCGCACAGCACGGCTTCCTCTCCCCGACGGGCGTCGAGATCACCTTCCTCCTCGTCGGCCTGGCCACCTTCGGTGCCGCGCTCGTCACGGTCACCACCCGGCAACTGGTGCACGCCGCCCTGTGGCTGGTGGTGACCCTCGGCGGCCTCGCCGTCGAGTACCTCCTGCTCACCGCCGAGTTCATCGCCTGGGTGCAGGTCCTCATCTACGTCGGCTCCGTCGTCGTCCTCCTCCTGTTCGGTCTGATGCTCACCAGGGCACCCATCGGCCGCTCCCCGGACGCCGACTCCGGCAACCGCTGGGCCGCCCTCGCCGTGGCCATGGCCTCCGCGGCCGCCCTGGTCTGGGTCGTCGTCGACGCCTTCCGCACCACCTGGATCGACCTGGACGGCGCGGCCGCCGGCACCACGAAGGTCACCGGCGAAAGCCTCTTCCAGAACTGGGTGCTGCCCTTCGAAGCCCTCTCCGTCCTGCTGCTCGCCGCCCTGGTCGGCGCGATCGTCCTGTCCCGCAAGGCCAAGGCGGACGCTGCCACCGCCGCCCGGGCTCGCGAGTCCCGGAGCGGGCAGCCGGCCGAGGAAGGCGCCCGCTGATGCATCTGGTCTATCCCGCCGTACTCTCCGCCCTCCTGTTCTGCACCGGCCTGTACGGCGTCCTCGCCCGGCGCAACGCGATCCTGGTCCTGATGTCGGTCGAGCTCATGCTCAACGCCGTCAACCTCAACCTGGTCGCCTTCGACGTCTGGCTCAGCAAGGCCGCCCGCGAGACCCTGCACTCCGGCCAGGCCCTGACCCTGTTCGTCATCGCCATCGCCGCCGCCGAGATCGGCATCGGCCTCGCGATCGTCCTCGCCGTCCACCGCAACCGCGGCACCTCGGACATCGACCGGCTCCGCGACGCCGCCGAGGGACCCGACGACGACTCCGACTCCGGCCACGACAGCGACGCCGCCGCGACCGCGCGGGCCGGCGAGAAGGCTGAGGCCACCGCGTGACCACGACCACCCTCGCCGTCCTCGTACCCCTCCTTCCGTTCCTGGGCGCCGCGGCCGGCCTGCTGCTCGGCCGCACGGCCCCCGGCTTCACCCGCCCGCTCGCGGTCCTGCCGACCCTCGCCTCCCTCGTCCTGACCGTGCTGGTCGCCGCCGGCCAGGGAGGCGGCGGCGCCGTGGACGCCGCCACCGAACTCACGCCCACCGGCTCGGTCCCCGTCGAGCTCGCCCTGCACATCGACGGGTTCGCCGCGCTCGTGGCCGTCCTGGTCGGCGTCGTCGCCACATGCGTGCAGATCTACTCGACGGGCTATCTCCGCGACGACCCGCGCTACCCGTCGTACGCCGCCCTCGTCTCCCTGTTCACCTCCGCGATGCTGCTCGTCGTCTACTCGGGCGACCTGATCGTGCTGCTGGTCGGCTGGGAGGTCATGGGCATCTGCTCCTACTTCCTGGTCGGCCACTACTGGGAGACCCCGGAGGCCCGCGCCGCCTCCATCAAGGCCTTCCTGGTCACCAAGCTCGGCGACGTGCCCTTCCTCATCGGCCTGTTCGCGCTCGCCGCCGACACCGGGTCCTTCCGGATCACCAACGTCCTCGGCGCCGTCGCCGGCGGCGGCCTGCACCACCCGACGCTGATCGCCCTGCTGCTCCTGGCGGGCGTGGCCGGCAAGTCGGCGCAGTTCCCGCTGCACACCTGGCTGCCCGACGCGATGGCGGGCCCGACGCCCGTCTCCGCGCTGATCCACGCCGCGACGATGGTCGCCGCCGGTGTCTACTTCGTCGCCCGGCTCCTCCCCGTCTTCCAGGCATCCTCGGCCGCGATGGTGGTCCTCGCGGTCATGGCCGCCGTGACGATGGCCGGTTCGGCGCTCACCGCGCTCGCCCAGGACGACATCAAGCGCGTCCTCGCCTACTCGACGATCGGGCAGCTCGGCTACATGACCGGCGCGCTCGCCGTCGGTGACCGCGACGCCGCCGTCTTCCACCTCCTGTCCCACGGCGCCTTCAAGGCGCTGCTGTTCCTCGCCGCCGGCGTGGTCATCCACGCCGCCGGCACCAACTCACTGGCCGCCATGTCGCGCATGACCGGTCTGCGCGACCGCGTCCCGGACGCCTACTGGACGATGACCGTGGCACTCCTCGCGCTCGCCGCGATCCCGCCCTTCAGCGGCTTCTTCTCCAAGGAGTCCGTGCTCGGCGCCGCCGAGCACGTGGCCACCGGCCACACCGGCCACGCCCCCGGCCCGGCCGGCTGGATCGTCCTCGTCGCCGGACTCCTCACCGCGCTGCTCACCGCCGCGTACGCGATGCGGCTGTGGCTGCTGGCCTTCCGCGGCCGGGGCGCCGAGGCCCCCGACCACGGCAGGCAGCCCCTGGTCATGAACGCCGTGCTGTGGGTGCTCGCCGTGCCGTCCCTCGCCTTCGGCGGATTCACCTTCCGGGTGCTGCCCGACTGGTTCGACGGCCGCGACCTCACCCCGACCCTGACCACCTCCGTGCTGGGCACGGGCCTGGCCCTGGTCGGCGGCATCGTCACCTACGGCGCCTGGCGGCACACCAGCGCACTCGCGGCCCGCGTCCCGCTCGGTGCGGTCGCCGCCCACCCGGAGGCCGACGCCGGACTGGTCGAGGCCGAGGCCATCGCCACCCACCGGCCCGCCTACGGCGACATCGCTTACGCGTCCGACCCCGCCGACCCCGGACGGCTGCTGCTCGGCCCGCTCCACCGCCACGCGGCCACCGGCTTCCACCTCGACGCGGTGTACGCGACGCTCTTCGTCCGCCCGGTCCTGGCCGGTGCGAGCCTCGTCAGGTTCCTCGACCGCGAGGTCGTCGAGACGTACGTGCGTGGCGCCGGAGCCGTGCCCCGGCTGCTCGGAGCCGCCGTACGGCGGGCCCAGACCGGCAATGTGCAGACCTATGTGAGCGCGCTGCTCGCCGGCACCGTCGTCCTGACGGTCGCCGCCGTCCTTCTCGCCACGGGAGCGTGAGCAGGCGTGATCGATATCAACGAGTCCGTGATGCAGTTCCTTCTGGCGTTCGTCATCGCCGGCCCGCTCCTCGGGGCGCTCACCGCTCTCCTGCCGGCCCCGCCCGGACTGAAGGGGAAGTCGCCCGAGCAGGCCGTGCTCCGGCACGGCGTGACCGTCACCGGCGCGATCCTGGTCGCCGCCCTCGTCCTCGCGGCCGGCTTCGACCACGACCACCCGTCGACGATGCAGGCCACGACCGACATCAGCTGGATCCCCGCACTCCACGTGCGCATCCACTTCGGCATCGACGGCATCTCGCTCCCCCTCGTCGTCCTGACCGCGCTGCTGACCTTCCTGTGCGCGCTGTACTCCTACTTCAAGCCGCCCACAGGGCCCACCCCGAAGGCCTTCGTCGCGCTGCTGCTGCTGCTCGAGTGCGGCACCCTCGCCACCTTCGCCGTCCTCGACCTGCTGCTGTTCTTCCTCGCCTTCGAGACGGTGCTCATCCCCATGTACTTCCTCATCGCCCGCTGGGGCGGCGAGGGCCGCCGGGCCGCCGCCTGGCGGTTCATCCTCTACACCCTCCTCGGCTCGGTCGTCATGCTGCTCGGCCTGCTCCTGATCGGGATCAGGGCCGGCACCTTCGACATGGTGGCACTCGCCACTGACAACGGCCGGTCACTCACCGCATCCGTGCAGGTCATCGCCGTTCTGGCGATCGGGATCGGGCTCGCGGTCAAGACCCCGATGTGGCCGCTGCACAGCTGGCTCCCGGACGCCCACACCGCCGCCCCGACCGTCGGCTCGGTCCTGCTGGCCGGCGTCCTGCTGAAGATGGGTACCTACGGGTTCGTCCGGATCCTGCTGCCGATCGCACCGCACGGCTTCCACACCTTCGCGCCCTGCCTGGCCGCCTTCGCCGTCGTCGGGATCATCTACGGATCCCTGGCCTGTCTCGCCCTCGCCAGGCGCGGCGCCAAGGGCGACCTGAAACGGCTCATCGCCTACTCCTCCGTCGGCCACATGGGCTTCGTGCTCCTCGGCATCGCCACCATGACCCCGACCGGCGTCAACGGCGCCCTGTTCGCCAACATCGCGCACGGCCTCATCACCGGCCTGCTGTTCTTCCTGGTCGGCGGCCTCAAGGACCGCACCGGCACCACCGACCTCGACACCCTCGCCCTCCCGTCGCCCGACCACCGCCCCTCGACGAGCGGCTCCGCCGCGCCGAATCGATTCGAGACCGGCGCCGCCCTGTACGGCAGGGCCCCCCGCCTCGGCGGCCTGCTCGCCTTCGGCGCGGTCGCCTCGCTCGGCCTGCCCGGCCTCGCCGGATTCTGGGGCGAGATGCTCGCCCTGTTCGGAGCGTTCAGGCCCGCCGCCGGCCTCAGCCGGCCCGCCTTCCTCACCTTCATGGCGATCGGCGCGTTCGGCACCCTGCTCACGGCCGCGTACATGCTCGTCGTGGTCCGCCGCGTCTGCATGGGCGCCGTACCGCGGCAGGCCCCGAAACTCGCCGACGTCCACCGCTTCGAGTTCGCGGCCTGGACCCCGCTCGTCGCCCTCACCGTCCTCGCCGGGCTCTGGCCGAAGGCCCTGCTCGGGCTCACCGACCCGGCCGTGCAGCAGCTCCTCGCAGGAGGCACCCGATGAGCGTCCTGGCCCAGCCGCAGGCCGTCGCGGTGGTTCAGTCCGTCGACTGGCTCGCCATCGCGCCGCCCACCCTCACCGCCGTGATCGCCCTGGTGGTCCTGGTCGCCGACCTGTTCGTGCCGAAGACGCGCAAGCCCCTCCTCGGCCGGCTCTCCGTCGCAGGCCTCGCCTCCTCCGCGCTGCTGCTGCTGCCCCTCCTGGACGGCGACCGCAGCACCTTCTGCCTGACGAAGCAGACCGGCGTGTGCAGCTACACCGCCGACCACTTCACCCTCGTCATCCAGTTCCTGGTCCTCGGCGGCGCCCTTCTGGCCGCCCTGCTGTCCGTCACCGTGCTGAAGGACGCGCGCGGAGGACTCCCCGAAGGCGAGTACTGGTTCCTGTTGCTGTCCTCCGCCGCCGGAGCCGCCCTCCTGCCCGCCTCGCGCGACCTCGCGACCCTCGTCGTCGCCCTGGAAGTCGCCTCCCTGCCCGCATTCGCCCTCGTCGGCCTGCGGCACGGCGAGAAGAAGTCCTCCGACGCGGCCCTGAAGTTCTTCCTGTCGTCGGTCACCGCCACCGCCGTCAGCCTGATGGGCATCAGCTTCGTCTACGCCTCCACCGGCACCCTCTACCTCACCCAGATCGCCGACCGCATCCAGCACGTCGACGGACAGCTCGACACCCTCGCTCAGACCGGCGTCGTCCTCACTCTCGTCGGCTTCGCCTTCAAGACCGCCGCCGTCCCCTTCCACTTCTGGGTGCCCGACACCTACGTCGGCGCCCCCCTGCCCATCGCCGCGTACCTGTCCGTGGTCGGCAAGGCCGTCGGCTTCACCGGCCTGATCCTCGTGACCGTCGTCGCGTTCCCGTCGTACGCCGCCGCCTGGGGCCCCGCGCTCGCCGCGCTCGCCGCCCTGACCATGACCGTCGGCAACGTCGGCGCCCTGCGCCAGCAGGGCACGCGCGCGTACAGCGCGATCCGGCTGCTCGCCTGGTCCTCCGTCGGCCAGGCCGGCTACCTCCTGGTGCCGATCGCAGCCGCGGGCTACTCCGGGGACGCCCAGAAGTCGATCGGGTCCACGGTCGCCTACGCCTTGATGTACGCCGCCGTGAACCTCGGCGCCTTCGCGGTGGCCGCGCTCGTGGGTCGTACGAGGCGGCACAACCGCCTCACCGACTACCGCGGCCTGTACGCCACCAACCCGGTGACCGCCCTCCTCCTGGCCTTCTTCCTGCTGTGCCTGGCCGGCCTGCCGCCGGGTGTCATCGGACTCTTCGCGAAGGTCACCGTCTTCTCCGCGGCCGTCGACGCCGGACTCGGCTGGCTCGCCGTCGTCATGGCCGTCAACGTCGTCATCGCGCTGTTCTACTACCTCCAGTGGACGGCCCTGCTGTTCCGCGCCCCCGAGGGCGAACCCCTCCGGCTCCGCCTCCCGGCCCCCCTCACCGCCGCGATCACCCTGACGGCCGTCATCGGCATCGCCCTGTCCGGCGCGCCCCAACTGGTTCTGCGCTTCGCGGGCACCGGTCTGTTCTGAGCCGGCGCACCCGCCCCCACCGGGGAACCCGCGGCGCTCGCCTGGCGTTGACCGGACAGGAAGGGTCAACTGGACGTGACACCACGACACCAGTGACACCGCACAGCAACAAGCGAAGGGTTCCCCTGCCGCACCACTTGGAGGGCGTACCGTGCACCGCCGGCACAACGGGCTCAGGACCGCAGTACTCCTCGGGGGACTGTCCGCACTCATCATCGTCATCGGCAGTCTCTTCGGCCGCACCGGCCTGATCGTCGCCGTCCTCGTCGCCATCGGCACCAACGCCTACGCGTACTGGAACAGCGACAAGCTGGCCCTGCGCGCGATGCGCGCCCGCCCGGTCAGCGAGTTCGAGGCCCCGGCGCTGTACCGCATGGTCCGCGACCTCTCCACCCAGGCCCGCCAGCCGATGCCCCGCCTGTACATCTCCCCGACGGAGGCGCCCAACGCCTTCGCGACCGGCCGCAACCCGCGCAACGCGGCGGTGTGCTGCACCGAAGGCATCCTGCGCATCCTGGACGAGCGGGAGCTGCGCGGCGTCATCGGCCACGAACTGAGCCATGTCTACAACCGCGACATCCTGATCTCCTCCGTGGCCGGCGCCCTCGCCTCCGTGATCATGTTCCTGGTCAACTTCGCCTGGCTCATCCCGGTCGGCCGCTCGGACGACGACGAGGGCCCGGGCCTGCTCGGACTGCTTCTGATCATGATCCTCGGCCCGCTCGCCGCCACGCTCATCCAGCTGGCCATCAGCCGCTCCCGGGAGTACGAGGCCGACGCGTCCGGCGCCCGCCTCACCGGCGACCCCCTCGCTCTCGCCAGCGCCCTGCGCAAGCTGGAGAGCGGCACCCGGCAGCTCCCGCTGCCGCCCGAGCCGCGCATCGAGACCGCCAGCCACATGATGATCGCGAACCCGTTCCGCCCGGGGCAGGGGATGTCGAAGCTGTTCTCCACCCACCCGCCGATGGCGGAACGCATCACCCGGCTCGAACAGATGGCAGGTCGTCACCGATGAAGACCATCCTCAACGTCATCTGGCTCGTCCTGAGCGGCTTCTGGCTGTTCCTCTGCTACATCGCCGCGGGCATCCTCCTGTGCGTCACGATCATCGGCATCCCGTTCGGCATCGCGGCGTTCCGCATCGGCGTCTACGCCCTGTGGCCCTTCGGGTACACCACGGTCGAGCGCCGCGACGCCGGCGCGCCCTCCTGCATCGGCAACGTGCTGTGGCTGATCCTGGCCGGCTGGTGGCTGGCGATCGCCCACGTCGTCACGGGCCTCATGCTCTGCCTCACGATCATCGGCATCCCGTTCGGCATAGCCAACTTCAAACTCATCCCCGTCTCGCTGCTCCCGCTGGGCCGCGAGATCGTCCGGACCGACGTGCCGTTCGCGCCCCGCTGACGCGGAGGCGCCGGTCAGCGGGCCGACAGCCGCCGTCGTACCCCGTACGCGGCCACCCCCACCGCCAGCACGCCCGCGCCCACGGCCACCGAGAGCCAGGGCAGGGCGAAGGCCAGGGCCAGGCAGCCGATGAGACCCACCGCCGGTACCACCCGCCGGACCGGTGCGGAGTCCAGGGTCCAGGCGGAGGCGTTGGCGACGGCGTAGTACGCGAGGACCCCGAAGGAGGAGAAGCCGATCGCGCCCCGGACGTCCACCGTGGCGGCCAGGACCGCGACCACCGCGCCCACGGCGAGCTCGGCCCGGTGCGGCACACGGAAACGCGGATGCACCGCGGCCAGCGCACCTGGGAGATGCCGGTCCCGGGCCATGGCCAGGGTGGTGCGCGAGACGCCCAGGATCAGCGCGAGCAGCGAGCCGAGCGCGGCCACGGCGGCGGCGACCCGCACCACCGGAACCAGCCCCGGCACCCCGGCCGCCCGCACCGCGTCCGCCAGGGGAGCGCCCGCCCGCGCGAGACCGTCCGGCCCGAGCACCGCCAGCACGGCCACCGCCACCCCCGCGTACACGGCCAGGGCGATGCCCAGCGCGAGCGGGATCGCGCGCGCGACGGTGCGCGCCGGATCGCGTACCTCCTCGCCCAGGGTCGCGATCCGCGCGTACCCGGCGAACGCGAAGAACAGCAGCCCGGCCGCCTGCAGAACGCCGCCGGCGCCGCGGGGGTCGCCGATGGCGAGCCGTCCGGCGTCGGCCTGACCGGAGCCCAGGCACACGACGGCCACGGCGGCCAGCACCGCCAGCACCACCGCCACGATCGCCCGCGTCAGCCAGGCCGACTTCCGGATGCCGCCGTAGTTCACCGCGGTGAGCGCCACCACGGCCGCGACGGCCACCGCGTGCGCCTGGCCCGGCAGGACGTACGCGCCGACGGTGAGCGCCATCGCCGCGCAGGAGGCCGTCTTGCCCACCACGAACGCCCAGCCCGCGAGGTAACCCCAGAACGCACCGAGCCGCTCGCGCCCGTACACATAGGTGCCGCCCGAGGCGGGATAGTTGGCCGCCAGCCGTGCCGAGGAGTCGGCGTTGCAGTAGGCCACGACGGCGGCGATGGCGAGCCCCACCAGCAGCCCTGAGCCGGCCGCCCGGGCGGCCGGCCCGAGCGCGGCGAAGATCCCCGCCCCCACCATCGAACCGAGCCCGATGACCACGGCGTCCCCGACGCCGAGGCTGCGCCGCAGCGTGGCGGCCGGCGCGGGCGAGGACGGGGAGGCCGGGCCGGGGGAGTGGCCGGGGGAGCGTGTCATGGCTCGGGACCTTACTGGCCGATGCAACCGTGGGATGTGGCCGTGTCGTCTTCTCCCTCGACACGGCACGAACACGCGTGTGGCACACATGACGACGCACACCGGTCGTCGAGGAAGGCGGATGCAGGGCATGAGCGTGATCAGCTGGATCATCCTGGGGCTGTTGGCCGGGGCCATCGCGAAGTTCCTGCTGCCGGGCCGCGATCCGGGCGGCTTCATCGGCACGACCCTCATCGGTGTCGCGGGCGCGTTCATCGGCGGCTGGATCTCGGCGCGCTGGCTGCACCACCCGATCAGCAAGCACTTCTACGACGGCGCCACCTGGGTGGCGGCGATCGGCGGCTCGCTGGTGCTGCTGATCGCCTACCGCATCCTGTTCGGCAACTCACGGGACTGAGCCCGAAGCGCGCCCCGCGGACACGAGAGGGCGGACACCGGCCCACGGTGCCCGCCCTCTTTCATGTCTCTCGTACGGTCGCGCGACCTCGTATGTCTGTACGGACTACCGGTAGTTCACGAACTGCAGCGCGAAGTCGAAGTCCTTGCCCTTCAGCAGGGCGATCACGGCCTGAAGGTCGTCGCGGCTCTTGGAGCTGACCCGCAGCTCGTCGCCCTGGACCTGGGCCTTCACGCCCTTGGGGCCTTCATCGCGAATGATCTTCGCCACCTTCTTGGCGTTCTCCTGGGAGATGCCCTCCTCGATGGAGGCGAAGATCTTGTATTCCTTGCCGGAGAGCTGAGGCTCGCCGGCGTCCAGGGCCTTCAGCGAGATGCCCCGCTTGATCAGCTTGGACTGGAAGACGTCGAGGACGGCCTTCACCCGGTCCTCGGAGTTCGCCTCCATGAGGATCTTGTCTCCGGACCACGAGATCGAGGCACCCACGCCCTTGAAGTCGTAGCGCTGCGAGATCTCCTTGGCGGCCTGGTTGAGGGCGTTGTCGACCTCCTGCCGCTCGACCTTCGAGACGATGTCGAAACTGGAGTCGGCCATGTCCTGTGGCTCCTTGTATCGGGGTCTGTCGGAGTGTGTCGGGTGCGTGCGAAGTGCGTACGACTCGCGTACGCGTCGCCTGCCGGCGGGCGTGGGGAAGCCGCCGAGGCGGATCTTCGGATCCCCGGCCGCATCCGCACCAGCCTAGCCACCCCCTGCTTCCGTGGCGCGGATCAATCGGGTGGCGAAGCACCCCTGCGTATCGGGTATTGTTTACGTCGTTGCCAGGGAGCGCCGTCGAAAGGCGGTTCGAACGGCAGCAAACCCGGCGGTGTGCCCGAGCGGCCAAAGGGAGCAGACTGTAAATCTGCCGGCTCAGCCTTCCCAGGTTCGAATCCTGGCGCCGCCACACTGGGGAAGACCCCCTCCGGACTGCGGAAACGCAGAAGCGGAGGGGGTCTCTTCTTTGTCCGCCTCGATCCGCTCGTGCGCGCGGGCGCACTTTCGAGGTTCAGAGGGTGGTCTTCCGTGAATCGTGGAGCTCACGCACCGTCATGTGATCACCGATCCGCCGAAGTGCCCTCCGGCGCACGGAGCTCAGCGCGCGGACGTGGGTGAACGCTCCCGGCCGTAGACCGGACAACGCGTGATGCGCAGGTCTCGGGTCCCGATGGAGCCTGACGGCGGGGAAGTGCCGCGTGGTCGCGGTCGCCGGGTCCTCGGCGCATCCGGAACGTGACCGGTCCGTGACTGACAGCTCCTATGGTGGCGAACCATGGGAGTGCGCCTGCACAGACGCCGGCTCCGCACACTGGCGACGGCCGCGACCGCCACACTGGCCGCGTTCACGCTGGCCTCCTGCTCCCCGCCGCAGCGGGAACTCGTCGGCGTCCGCCCGACGGCGGACGGTGGCGCCATCGCCTTGCTGCGGCCTTGCGGGGAAGACCGCGTGGCCTCCGTCGACGTGCTGGGTTCGGTCATCAGCGACGACCCCGAGGACCCCGTGGAGGACCTCACGTCGTGGGAGGTGAGATCACCCCGGTCCGCCCGAGGCCCGGAGGGGATCCGGCTCTTCCACACGCCCGACGGCTGGATGGGCGACCCGGCGCCGCTGGGTGACCAGCGGCTCAAGGCGACCCACAGCTACTCGGTCGACTTCGTCGTGGCCTCCGGTGGTCGCGTCGGCTACCGCGGCGTCGTCCACTTCACCCCAGCCGACCTGGCGCGACTGGAACCGGGCCAGGTCTGGGCCGGCGACCGGGCCATGACCGTCGAGGAGTTCCGGAAGCACACCGACCAGGAGTGCGACGACGGCTGGTTCTGAGGCGGTCGGACCTGACTGCGCACGGCGACCGTTCGGGAGCCGTCCGGGCGGGGGCACTCCCAAGTCGTCGAGTCCTGGAGCCCCGTGGACGGCGAGTCCTTCGCCACCTGACGGGCGCCGACCGTGGGGAGACGCGGGTCACATTCAACCGTGTCACAGGAAGGCCGGGTCATCTCGTCTCAGGGGTGTAGCCACCGACGACCACAGAGGAGCACACCATGGACGCGCGACTGAACTACTTCACCAGCCCGACCGCGGGCAAGGCTCTGAAGCACTTCATGTCGGCGGGCAAGGCGCTCAAGGACTCGCCACTGCCGGATGCGACGCAGGAGCTGGTGGCGCTGCGCGTGAGCCAGATCAACGGCTGCGCCGCCTGCATCGACATGCACACCAAGGAGGCCGCGGCGGCCGGCGAGACCCCGGTGCGGCTGAACCTGGTCGCGGCGTGGCGGGAGGCCACGGTCTTCACCGAGGCCGAGCGTGCCGCGCTGGAACTGGCGGAGGAGGGAACCCGGGTCGCGGACGCGGCCAGGGGCGTCAGTGACGAGGTGTGGGCGTACGCCGCCAAGCACTACGACGAGGAACAGCTCACCGCTCTGGTGGTCCTGGTCTCCTTCATGAACGCGGTGAACCGGCTGAACATCATCACCCAGCAGCCGGCCGGCAACTACGAGCCCGGACAGTTCCACTGAACGGCATCAGCGACCGGCTCGGGGTCCGGCTGTGGGCTCCGGGCCCGGACTCGGTGCCGGTGTCGTGACCACCGGTGGCCCGGGCGATCACAGACGATGTCCGGGCCGGCGAGCGCGGCCAGTGGCAGGGTGCACGGGAGGAGACGCGTCGTGAACAAGGTCGGGGAGTTCGAGGAGTTGCGGCCGCTGCTGTTCTCGATCGCCTACCGGATCCTGGGCAGCGTGGCCGAGGCCGAGGACGCGGTGCAGGAGACGTGGCTGCGCTTCGACGGCTCGGCGACCCAGGTCGCGTCGGCCAAGGCGTTCCTGTCGGCCACGGTGACGCGGATCTCGGTCGACGTGCTGCGCTCCGCGCGGGTGAGGCGGGAGGAGTACGTGGGCCCGTGGTTCCCCGAGCCGCTGCTCAGCGATCCGTATCAGGATCCGGCGCGTTCGGCGGAGCTGGCCGACTCGGTGTCGATGGCGGCGCTGCTGCTCCTGGAGCGGCTCAGCCCGTTGGAGCGGTCGGTGTTCGTCCTGCGTGAGGTGTTCGGCTTCGGGTTCGGCGAGGTCGCCACGGCGGTGGGGCGGTCGGAGGCGGCATGCCGGCAGTTGCTGGTACGGGCACGGCGGCACATGCAGGCCCGACGGCCACGGTTCGAAGCGGACCGTCAGGAGCGGCAGGAGTTGGCGACACGGTTCTTCGACGCGCTGAAGAACGGTGACGTGGGCGGGTTGCGGGATCTGCTGGCCGCCGACGTCCAGCTGGTCGGGGACGGCGGCGGCAAGGCCCCGCAGCTCGCCAAGGCCGTCAGCGGCACCGAGAACGTGGCCCGGCTGCTCGCCTCCGTCTTCCCCCTGTTGGCCCGGGTCGACGTGACGTTCGAGCCGCACGAGATCAATGGGCAGCCCGGCGCGATCTTCCGCGACCGGGACGGCAAGGTACTGCACATCCTGGCCCTCGAGGTGCTCGACGGGCGGATCCGGACCATTCGCTCAGTGATCAATCCCGACAAGCTCGGCCACCTCGGACCGGTCGCCGACGCCTGGGCCATCGACCGCGAGGTGAAGCAGGCCCGCAGACAGCCGACGTGACCTCGGACCGGCGTGGGCCGACTCGTCGATCGGTCGGACAACTCCTGGAGGACAGCACTCCGTTCGGCCGAGTCGTGCGAGCTTCAAGGGACCTGAGGGCCTGAAGGCTGGATCGAGTCGCGGTTGCGAACCGCACATGTCCTTCGCCCCCAGGAGACCTACTCCGCCGGCCCCGCCGCGAATCGGGGAAGTCTCCTCGGAGTTTCGCTTCCGCTCAGTTCCCCGCCACCGACTTCACCGCCACCGACACCGGAGTCGAGCCGCTGACGAGTTCCAGGGTCAGGCCGGCCGTCGCCGGGGTGTCCACCAGTTCGGCCAGGACGGTGGCCACGTCGTCGCGGGGGACCGAACCGCGGCCGGTGTGCGCCTCCAGACGGACCTGGCCCGTGCCCGGCTCGTCCGTCAGTGAACCGGGGCGCAGGATCGTCCAGTCCAGGGCGTCCTGGGCGCGCACGTGGTCGTCCGCGGCGCCCTTGGCGCGCAGGTACACGTCGAAGACCTCGTCGCCCTGGTGCCGGGCGTCCGCGCCCATGGACGACACCACCAGGTGGCGCCGGACGCCCGCCAGGACCGCCGCGTCCGCGAACAGCACCGCCGCGCCCTTGTCCACCGTGTCCTTGCGGGCCGCGCCGCTGCCCGGGCCCGCGCCCGCCGCGAAGACGGCCGCGTCCGCGCCGCGCAGCCGTTCGGCGACCTCCTCCACCGAGGCCGACTCCAGGTCCAGCACGATCGGTTCGGTGCCGGCCGCCCGCAGGTCGTCGCCCTGTTCGGCGCGGCGGATGAGCCCCGCCACCTCGTCTCCGCGCGCGGCGAGCAGCCGCTCCAGCCGCAGCGCGATCTGACCATGACCACCAGCGATGACGATGCGCATGTCTCCGACCGTACGCCCGGACGGCCCCGTCCGCCGCACGACCGGAGGCGGCATCCCCGCATCGCTGCCCCCGGCGGCCCGCTACGACAGCTCGCCCCGCCCCTGCCGCGGCAGCCCCAGCTCCACCGAGGCCGCCGAGTCGCAGAACTCGCGCACCGCGCTGGTCCGTGCGACCACGCGCCCCTGGTGCACCACGATCCGGCTGTACCCGAGCGACAGCGCCCCCGCGAGCCGTTCGCCGCGCACGGCGAGCAGTTCGGCGGGGAAACCCGCCTCCACGCGCACCGCGGGCAGGCCCAGCACCGCGCGGGCCGACGCGCTCACCACTTCGTACGCGTCCTCGGGGCGCAGGCCGTCGTGCGCGGCCAGCAGGTAGGCCGCCTCCAGCGGGTCGCCGCGCCCCACCGGGTTCGACACGTCCCGCAGCGCGCCGCTGCCCGCGGCCACCCGTACGCCGGCCGCCCGCAGCAGCCGTACCGGGGCCGTTCCCGGACCCTCCGCGCCCGCGCAGCCGCCCTGCGGCAGGCACACCACCGCCACCCCGGCCGCGGCCAGTTGCTCGGCGGCGCGTGCGGCCGCCTCGGCGGGCAGCCGGGACAGGCCGCCGCACGGGCCGAGCGTCACTCCCGGGCGCAGCCCTCCCGCCATCGCCGCGATGCGGGCCAGGCGGGCCGGGTCCGTGCCGTCGGTGTGCAGGTCGACCGGGCGGCCGTGTTCGGAGGCGACCTCCAGGACCGCCTCCACATAGCCGACGGGGTCGGGATCCACGTCAGGGCAGCCGCCCACCACGCACGCGCCCATCTTGACCGCGTCCCGCAGCATCGCCAGCCCGTCCGCGCCGGCCGCGCCGGTCAGTACGCGCGGCACCGCCACGGTCGTCAGCTCGGTGAGTCCGCGCAGCGCCCGGCGCGCCCGCAGGACCGCCCGCAGGGCGCCCAGTCCCTGTACGTCGCCCACACGCACGTGCGCGCGCAGGGCGGTCGCCCCGTGGCCAAGCTGGAGCAGGGCGGCCTCCGTCGCCCGCCGCTGGACGTCCTCCGGGTCGTACGACACGGGGCCGTCGCTGTCGGCGGTCAGCGCGGTGTCGGCGTGGGCGTGCGGCTCCGCCGGGGCCGGCAGGAGCAGATAGCCGCTGAGGTCCAGACGGGCGCCGCCGTCCCGCGGAGCACCCCTGCCCGGCCGGCTCGGCCCGTCCGGCTCCCCCGCTTCCCCCGGATGCTCCGGTTCTCCCTGGTCCCCCGGTTCCCTCGGCTCACCCCCTGTGCCGGACCGGGCGGACGTGTCGAAGGCGCCGGTTCGGACCGGGCCACCGCCGGGGCTGCGGCCGAGGCTGCCCGCCGTGCCGACCGCCTCGATGCGTCCGCCGGCCAGTCGTACGTCCACGGTGCGCCCGTCGGTCAGCCGGGCCCCGCACAGCAGCAGGCCGTCCGGTTCCGGCGGGCCGCCGGAGGGGCCGTGCGGGGAGGACGAGTGGGGCGGCTGTGGCTGACCGGGGGGCATCGCACTCCAGGTACGACAGGCGAGGGCTGGCGGGAGACGAGGGACAGGGGTCCGAGCGGACTCGGGACGCAAGATCACACAGGGTGCGTCGAGCCTATGGCCGGCGCCCGGCGGGAGGGGGGAGGGACGCAATAGTCGTACCGGTGTGGCCGGGTCACCGGGGGCCTCGGGTCCGACGCGGGGGAGCGTGGAACGGATTTGGGCGAACGGCCGCGGACCGTGTAATGTCTTCATCGCTCGCCCCAATAGCTCAGTCGGCAGAGCGTCTCCATGGTAAGGAGAAGGTCAACGGTTCGATTCCGTTTTGGGGCTCTGATGTGAGAGGTTCCCGCCGCGAGGCGGGGCCCGATCGCATCGCAGCGGTGTAGCTCAGTCGGTAGAGCAAGCGGCTCATAATCGCTGTGTCACCGGTTCAAGTCCGGTCACCGCTACTCACAGTAGCCGATTGCGGGGTCGGTCCTTCGATCGGCTACTCTTTCTTGCGTTGAATACCTACCCGTTCGTCAAGGAGCACTCACGTGGCTGCCACCGACGTCCGCCCGAAGATCACGCTGGCCTGCGTGGAGTGCAAGGAGCGGAACTACATCACCAAGAAGAACCGGCGTAACAACCCGGACCGTCTTGAGATGAAGAAGCACTGCCCGCGTTGCAACGCGCACACCGCGCACCGCGAGACGCGATAAATCAGGCTCGGACATGAGGCCGCCCCCGCAACAGGGGGGCGGCCTCATGTTGTTTCATCGCCTCATCGGCTCGGTTTCACCGGGCTCTTCGAGCAGGCCGGTCCGGTCCGATCCATCCGCACGACCACAGCTGACACCAGGAGGTGCCGAGCCATGGCGCTCGACCAGTCCTTCGTGGGGCGGTCCTACCCGCCCACCGCCCCCTACGAGGTGGGCCGGGAGAAGATCCGCGAGTTCGCGGAGGCCGTGGGGGACGCCAACCCGGCGTACACGGACCCGGAGGCGGCCAAGGCGCTCGGCCACTCGGATGTGATCGCCCCGCCGACCTTCGTCTTCGCGATCACCTTCAAGGCCGCCGGGCAGGTCGTCCAGGACCCGCAGCTCGGTCTCGACTACAGCCGTGTGGTGCACGGCGACCAGAAGTTCGCCTACACCCGGCCGGTGCGGTCCGGCGACCGGCTGACCGTCACCTCCACCATCGAGGCGATCAAGTCCCTGGCCGGCAACGACATCGTGGACATCCGCGGTGAGGTGCACGACGAGGCGGGCGAGCACGTCGTGACCGCATGGACCAAGCTGGTGGCCCGCGCGGCCGAGGAGGCGTGAGGAACCGATGACGGCGAAGATCGCCTACGACGACGTCGAGGTCGGCACCGAGCTGCCGGCCCGGACCTTCCCCGTGACCCGCGCCACCCTCGTGCAGTACGCGGGCGCGTCCGGGGACTTCAACCCCATCCACTGGAACGAGAAGTTCGCCAAGGAGGTCGGGCTGCCGGACGTGATCGCGCACGGCATGTTCACCATGGCCGAGGCCATCCGCGTCGTCACCGACTGGGCGGGCGACCCGGGTGCCGTCGTGGAGTACGGCGTGCGCTTCACCAAGCCCGTCGTCGTCCCCAACGACGACAAGGGCGCCCTGATCGAGGTCGTCGGCAAGGTCGCGGCCAAGCTCGACGACAACACCGTGCGGGTCGACCTGACCGCGACCAGCGAGGGCCAGAAGGTCCTCGGGATGTCCCGCGCGGTCGTACGGCTGGCCTGACGCGCCGCCCCGCGGGCGGGTCGTCGGCGTACGGGACCGTCAGCGGGGTCTCGTAGTCTTGGGCGCGTGCAGGAACTCCACGACGCGCCCCTGGCCCCGCTGACCACCTTCCGGCTGGGCGGCCCCGCGACCCGGCTGATCACCGCGACCACCGACGCCGAGGTGATCGCCGCCGTCCGCGAGGCCGACGCCGCCGGCACGCCGCTGCTGGTGATCGGCGGCGGCTCGAACCTGGTGATCGGCGACAAGGGCTTCGACGGTACCGCCCTGCGCATCGCCACCCGCGGCTTCGAACTCCGCGGCACGACGCTGGAACTGGCCGCCGGCGAGGTGTGGACCGACGCGGCCGCCCGTGCCGTCGAGGCGGGACTCGCCGGCATCGAGTGCCTGTCCGGCATCCCGGGCTCCGCGGGCGCCACCCCGATCCAGAACGTCGGGGCGTACGGCCAGGAGGTCTCCGCGACCATCACCGAGGTCGTCGCCTACGACCGCACGGCCGGCGAGACGGTGACCCTGGCCAACGAGGAATGCGCGTTCTCCTACCGCCACAGCCGCTTCAAGGCCGAGCCCGAGCGGTACGTCGTCCTGCGCGTCCGCTTTCGACTGGAGGACGCCGGCGGACTGTCGGCGCCCGTCAAGTACGCCGAGACGGCGCGCGCGCTGGGCGTGGCGGCGGGCGACCGGGTGCCGCTGGCCACCGCCCGTGACACGGTGCTGAAGCTGCGCGCCGGGAAGGGCATGGTGCTGGACCCCGAGGACCACGACACGTGGTCGGCCGGGTCCTTCTTCACCAACCCGATCCTCACGGACGCCGGCTTCGCCGCGTTCCGCGCGCGGGTGCGGGAGCGGCTGGGCGAGGGCGTCGAGCCGCCCGCGTACCCGGCCGTTGCGGGGCACACCAAGACCTCGGCGGCCTGGCTGATCGACAAGGCGGGCTTCACCAAGGGCTACGGCACCGGCCCGGCCCGGATCTCCACCAAGCACACCCTCGCGCTCACCAACCGCGGCGGGGCGACCACCGAGGACCTGCTGGCCCTGGCCCGCGAGGTCGTGGCCGGCGTCCACGAGGCGTTCGGCATCACCCTGGTGAACGAGCCGGTGACGGTGGGCGTGAGCCTTTGACGGTCTCCGGCGGGAAAACGCCGCCGGCCGGCCTCAGTAGGCCACCCCGACGCCCTGCTTCACCGTCGCCGGGTCGTCGAGCATGGCCAGCATCGCGTGGGCCACGTCCGCACGGGCGATGAAGCGGCCGTGCGGCGGGAAGCCGCCGACGACCGTGCGGTAGGTGCCGCTCAGGGGCTTGTTCTGGAGGCGCGGCGGGCGGACGACCGTCCAGTCCGTGGCGCTGCGGGCCAGCTCGGCCTCCATCTCGCGCAGATCGGCGTAGACGTCCTTCAGCAGCGCCGAGATCATCTTGCGCGCCGCCCGGTCCAGGGCGCCGCCGCCGGCCGGCTCGGGGCCCACCGGGCCCGCGCTGACCACGAGCAGCCGCCGAACCCCTTCCGCCTCCATCGCGCCCAGCACCGTACGGGTGAGCCGGGTCGCCACCCCGGCGTCCTTGCGGCTGCGGGCGCCGAGCCCGGACAGCACCGCGTCCCGGCCCGCCACGGCCGGACGCGCGGCCTGAGCGGAGGCGAGGTCGGCGCGGAACACCTCCAGCCCCTCGCCGGTCACGGTCAGCCGGGCCGGGTCGCGGACGACGGCGGTCACCCGGTGTCCGGCGGCCAGCGCCTGCCGGACGATCTCCAGGCCGATGCCGCCCGTGGCGCCGAAGACGGTGAGGTTCATGGTGGCTCTCCTGCTTGCCCGAGGTCGGTGTGTGCGGTGTGTCGCCCTCCAGGGTGAGTAAATACTCACCCACCCACCCACCCGCACGCGCGCACGCTGTTCCTGTCCGGGGGCCGGGAGGTGTTCGCCGAGACCGCCGCCGGCCTCGCCCACGCGGCGGGCTTCGGGCCCGGGCGGAAGCGCGTCGCCGAAGGGCGCCCGGCGTTCATGACGGGGCTGCCGCTGGCCCAGCCGCCCGGCGACGGGCACCCCTTCGAGGTCCTCGTCTGCTTCACGCCCTGTCCGCCGTACGCCCACTTCAGGCGGCCGGGCGAACCAGCCAGTCGTCCACGTCCGCCAGCAGCGTCTTCTTCGTCTCCTCGGGCGCGGCCGAGGCGCGTACGGACTGACGGGCCAGCTCCGCCAGCTCCGCGTCGCTGAAACCGTGGTGGTGACGCGCGATCTCGTACTGGGCGGCGAGCCGCGAGCCGAAGAGCAGCGGGTCGTCGGCGCCCAGGGCCATCGGCACACCCGCCTCGAACAGGGTCCGCAGCGGGACGTCCTCGGGCTTCTCGTAGACACCGAGGGCGACGTTCGACGCCGGGCACACCTCGCAGGTCACGCCCCGGTCGGCGAGGCGCTTCAGCAGCCGCGGGTCCTCCGCCGCGCGCACTCCGTGGCCGATCCGGTGCGCGTCCAGGTCGTCCAGGCAGTCGCGGACCGAGGCGGGCCCGGTCAGCTCCCCGCCGTGCGGCGCCGACAGCAGGCCGCCCTCACGCGCGATGTGGAAGGCGCGGTCGAAGTCCCGGGCCATGCCGCGGCGTTCGTCGTTGGACAGGCCGAAGCCGACGACACCCCGGTCGGCGTAGCGCACCGCGAGCCGGGCCAGGGTGCGCGCGTCCAGCGGGTGCTTCATACGGTTCGCGGCGACCAGGACGCGCATCCCGAGCCCCGTGTCCCGCGACGCCGTCTCGACCGCGTCCAGGATGATCTCCAGCGCCGGGATCAGCCCGCCCAGCCGCGGGGCGTACGAGGTCGGGTCGACCTGGATCTCCAGCCAGCCCGAACCGTCCCGGGTGTCCTCCTCGGCGGCCTCCCGCACCAGCCGCCGGATGTCCGCCGGCTCCCGCAGACAGGAACGCGCCGCGTCGTACAGCCGCTGGAAACGGAACCAGCCCCGCTCGTCGGTCGCCCGCAGCCTCGGCGGCTCCCCGCCGGTCAGGGCCTCCGTCAGGGCCTCGGGCAGCCGTACGCCGTACTTGTCGGCCAGTTCCAGCAGGGTGGTGGGCCGCATCGACCCGGTGAAGTGCAGGTGCAGATGTGCCTTCGGCAGCTCAGAGAGATCACGTACACGCTCCATTCCAGGATCCTGCCCCACATCCCCCACGGCCCGGTAGCCGTTTCCCCGTACGTGGTCTTGCGCGCACAGACGTGCGGGCCGCCTCCCGGAGGGAAACGGCCCGCACACGCGCGTGGGAGGTTCAGTCCCGCGCCTCGGCCAGCAGCTTCTGGATCCGGCTCACGCCCTCCACCAGGTCCTCGTCACCGAGGGCGTAGGACAGGCGCAGGTAGCCGGGCGTGCCGAAGGCCTCGCCCGGGACGACCGCGACCTCGGCCTCCTCCAGGATCAGCGCGGCCAGCTCGACCGTGTTCTGCGGGCGCTTGCCGCGGATCTCCTTGCCGATCAGCGCCTTGACCGACGGGTAGGCGTAGAAGGCGCCCTCCGGCTCCGGGCACACCACGCCGTCGATCTCGTTCAGCATGCGCACGATGGTCCGGCGGCGCCGGTCGAAGGCCTCACGCATCGTCGCGACGGCCTCCAGGTCGCCGGAGACGGCGGCGAGGGCGGCCACCTGTGCGACGTTCGACACGTTCGAGGTGGCGTGCGACTGCAGGTTGGTCGCGGCCTTCACGACGTCCTTCGGGCCGATGATCCAGCCCACCCGCCAGCCGGTCATGGCGTACGTCTTCGCCACGCCGTTGACCACGATGCACTTGTCGCGCAGCTCGGGGAGCAGCGCGGGCAGGGACACGGAGACGGCGTCGCCGTAGACCAGGTGCTCGTAGATCTCGTCGGTGAGCACCCACAGGCCGTGTTCCACGGCCCAGCGGCCGATCGCGTCGGTCTCGGCCTCGGAGTAGACCGCGCCGGTCGGGTTGGACGGGGAGACGAAGAGGACGACCTTGGTCCGCTCCGTGCGGGCGGCCTCCAGCTGCTCGACCGTGACCCGGTAGCCGGTGGTCTCGTCGGCGACGATGTCGACCGGGACACCGCCGGCCAGGCGGATCGACTCCGGGTACGTCGTCCAGTACGGCGCGGGCACGATGACCTCGTCGCCCGGGTCGAGGATCGCGGCGAAGGCCTCGTAGATCGCCTGCTTGCCGCCGTTGGTGACCAGGATCTGGGAGACGTCCGGCTCCCAGCCGGAGTCGCGCAGCGTCTTGGCGGCGATCGCGGCCTTCAGCTCGGGCAGGCCGCCGGCCGGGGTGTACCGGTGGTACTTCGGGTTCTTGCAGGCCTCGACGGCGGCTTCGACGATGTAGTCGGGGGTGGGGAAGTCGGGCTCACCGGCGCCGAAGCCGATCACCGGACGCCCGGCGGCCTTGAGGGCCTTCGCCTTGGCGTCCACGGCGAGGGTGGCGGACTCGGAGATCGCGCCGATTCGGGCGGAGACCCGGCGCTCGGTGGGAGGGGTTGCAGCGCTCATACCGCCATCGTTCCAGACCCCGAACGCCCCGGGCACGCGGGTTTCACGGACTGAACAGCAGCGGTCTAACCCCTGAACAGCCGTCCGGTTCCGCCCCCCGGCAGCCCCGGGGCCCACCCCGAACTTCCTTTCGGCGAGCAGCGAAGAACACTTTCTGTTCGACGACCGGCTCCGGACCACGTACACTCTCACCTCGTTGGCCTTCAGCAGCCGCCGCCGCACCCGGTGCCCGCAAGGACACCGGGCACACGCTCGGATGCGGTACGTTGGGGGACACGCAAAGGGTCGTAGCTCAATTGGTAGAGCACTGGTCTCCAAAACCAGCGGTTGGGGGTTCAAGTCCCTCCGGCCCTGCTACACACACCATCGCCAGGATGTGTGCGCATGTACGTACAGCAATCTGCACCGCCGTGCGGCTCGACCGGGCGCGGCACGGCCACGACCCGGAATCAGGTGAGGACGAATGACGGACGCCGTAGGCTCCATCGACACGCCTGATGCCCAGGACGTCACGGAGTCCAAGAAGAAGCCCCGTAAGGGTGGCAAGCGCGCCAAGAAGGGCCCGCTGAAGCGCCTCGCGCTCTTCTACCGACAGGTCATCGCGGAGCTCCGCAAGGTCGTCTGGCCCTCGCGTAACCAGCTGACGTCCTACACCACCGTGGTGATCTTCTTCGTGGCCATCATGATCGCCCTGGTGACCGTGATTGACTATGGGCTCAACCACGCGGCCAAGTACGTCTTCGGCTGAGCCAAGAGCGAAGGGCGCCGTGGTTACCGGCGCCCGTTTTCGCATGTTCCACCCCTATGTATCCAGGAAGAAGCAGCCACCGTGTCTGACCCGAACCTGAACGACGCCATCGAGCCGACCGAGTCCGTGGATGACGAGCTCGACACCGTCGAGGGTGCGGACGAGGCCGAGGCTGCCGAGGCCGCCGCGGGGGAGCCGGCCGAGGAGGCCGCCGACCACGTCGAGGAGCAGGCCGCCGAGCAGGAGGCCGCCGAGGGTGAGGCCGAGGAGGAGGCCGGCGCCGAGGAGCCCGAGCTCGACCCGGTCACCAAGCTCCGCGAGGAACTGCGCACGCTGCCCGGCGAGTGGTACGTGATCCACACCTACGCCGGCTACGAGAAGCGCGTGAAGGCCAACCTGGAGCAGCGCGCCGTCTCGCTGAACGTCGAGGACTTCATCTACCAGGCCGAGGTGCCCGAGGAAGAGATCGTCCAGATCAAGAACGGCGAGCGCAAGACCGTCCGGCAGAACAAGCTGCCCGGTTACGTGCTCGTCCGCATGGACCTGACGAACGAGTCCTGGGGCGTCGTCCGCAACACGCCGGGCGTCACCGGCTTCGTCGGCAACGCCTACGACCCCTACCCGCTGTCCCTGGACGAGATCGTGAAGATGCTCGCCCCGGAGGCGGAGGAGAAGGCCGCCCGCGAGGCCGCCGAGGCCGAGGGCAAGCCGGCTCCGCAGCGCAAGGTCGAGGTCCAGGTGCTGGACTTCGAGGTCGGCGACTCGGTCACCGTCACCGACGGCCCGTTCGCCACCCTCCAGGCGACCATCAACGAGATCAACGCCGACTCGAAGAAGGTCAAGGGCCTGGTCGAGATCTTCGGCCGCGAGACCCCGGTCGAGCTCTCCTTCGACCAGATCCAGAAGAACTAGTCTCGTACTGGTTCGTTCTGGACGAACCGCTTCCGAACAGGTCAGGCGGGCTGCCTCAGCCCGTCTGACCTGCTCGGTTTCAAGCCGCACAGCTATACCCGTTATCGTTGTGCGGTATGCCTGCGTCAGGGTCGCGACTCGCGCGGGCATGGACCCGAATGAAAGGACCCGGAGAGCAATGCCTCCCAAGAAGAAGAAGGTCACGGGGCTCATCAAGCTCCAGATCCAGGCCGGCGCCGCCAACCCGGCCCCGCCGGTCGGTCCGGCGCTGGGTCAGCACGGCGTCAACATCATGGAGTTCTGCAAGGCCTACAACGCCGCGACCGAGTCGCAGCGCGGTTGGGTCATCCCGGTGGAGATCACGGTCTACGAGGACCGCTCCTTCACCTTCATCACCAAGACTCCGCCGGCCGCCAAGATGATCCTCAAGGCCGCGGGCGTGGAGAAGGGCTCCGGCGAGCCGCACAAGACCAAGGTCGCCAAGATCACCGAGGCGCAGGTCCGCGAGATCGCCCAGACCAAGCTGCCCGACCTCAACGCCAACGACCTGGACGCCGCCGCGAAGATCATCGCCGGCACCGCCCGTTCCATGGGCGTCACCGTCGAGGGCTGATCCTCCCCGTAGTACGTATGCGGCCCTGATCGCCGATCGAGGTGCCGCACGTGGCAGGGCCTGCTCGGCCCGTACCACGACTCCTCATCAAGAACCCCAGGAGCAGTTGTGAGCAAGCGCAGCAAGGCTCTCCGCGCTGCGGACGCCAAGGTCGACCGGGAGAAGCTGTACGCCCCGCTCGAGGCCGTCCGTCTCGCCAAGGAGACCTCCACGACCAAGTTCGACGGCACCGTCGAGGTCGCCTTCCGTCTGGGTGTCGACCCGCGCAAGGCCGACCAGATGGTCCGTGGCACCGTGAACCTTCCGCACGGCACCGGTAAGACCGCCCGGGTCCTGGTCTTCGCGACCGGTGACCGTGCCGAGGCCGCGCGTGCCGCGGGCGCCGACATCGTCGGTGCCGACGAGCTGATCGACGAGGTGTCGAAGGGCCGTCTGGACTTCGACGCCGTCGTCGCCACCCCCGACCTCATGGGCAAGGTCGGCCGCCTCGGCCGTGTGCTCGGTCCCCGTGGTCTGATGCCGAACCCCAAGACCGGCACCGTGACCCCGGACGTCGTCAAGGCTGTCAACGACATCAAGGGCGGCAAGATCGAGTTCCGCGTCGACAAGCACTCGAACCTGCACTTCATCATCGGCAAGACGTCGTTCGACGACTCCAAGCTGGTGGAGAACTACGGCGCCGCGCTGGAGGAGATCCTCCGTCTGAAGCCGTCCGCCGCCAAGGGCCGCTACATCAAGAAGGCTGCCATCAGCACCACGATGGGCCCCGGCATCCAGATCGACCCGAACCGCACCCGCAACCTTCTCGTCGAGGAGGACCCGGCCGCGGTCTGAGCCCCCCAGCTCGCCCGAAGTCGGCGACGAGCCCCGCAACCGTTCCGGTGCGGGGCTCGTCCTCTGTCTGTGGGACTTCTGTCCTGTGAGACTCCTGTGCGGTTCCCCGCACGGCTGTCGGCACCCTGCGCAGGCGCGCGGGGCAGAGATCACTTAGGGGTGGGACGAATGGGCAACAGGACCGTGCGCCGGACGACGCTCTCCGTCGCGGTGGTGGCCGCGCTCACGGGGGTGGCCGCCTGCGGCTCCGGTTCCTCCGGCGGGGACGGCAAGGCGGACGGCGGGGGCGTGACGCACGTCAGCCCCATCGCGGCCCTGCGCACGGCCGCGGACTCCACCGCCGAGGCCGACTCCGCCAAGGTCGAGAGCACGACCAGCGTCGGCGACCTGATGTCCATCAAGGGTGCCGGCAGCCTCGCCTGGAGCGACGGCCTGACCGGCACGCTGACGCTCACCTACACCGGCGGCCGGATGGCGGACGTGATGCGGGAGGCCGGGAGTACGTCGATGCAGGCCCGGTACCTGTCCGACGCCTACTACGCCAGGATGAGTGAGAAGTTCGCCGAGCAGGCGGGCGGCGGCAAGCACTGGGTGAGGTACGGCTACGAGGACATGGCCCAGCTCGGCGGCGGCTCCGGGGCGTACATCAAGGACCAGCTGCAGAACAGCACGCCGAACCAGTCCGTCAAGCTGCTGCTGGCCTCCGGAGACGTGAACAAGGTCGGTGAGGAGCAGGTCCGCGGCACGCACACCACGCACTACCACGGCACCGTGAACGTCGCCGACTTCGCCGGCAAGAGCAGCAAGAGCCTCTCCGAGAGCCAGCTCGCCGATCTGAAGAAGCAGCTCGACCAGGCGGGCGTCACCACCGAGACCGTCGACCTCTGGATCGACGACCGGAACCTGCTGGTGAAGAAGACCGAGCGGGGCGAGTCGGCCAACGGCGCCGTGGCCAGCACCGCGTACTACTCGGACTACGGGGTGAGGGTCGCCGCCGAGGCGCCCCCGGCCGGGGACACGGTGGACTTCAAGGACGTGATGAAGGCGCAGGGCGCCGCGGGCACGGGTTCCTGACCCCGCCCCTGCCCGGTCACGCCCGTACGGCCCGGCGCGGGCCGTACGGGCGGATTTGCTCTCGCCCGCCCCGTTCCCGTAATCTCCTTCCCGAAGCCAAAGACCGCTGGTCGTTGCCGCGTGCTCGCCAGAGCCGCGGTGGCCGAAGGATCCGCTGAAAATGCGGGCGACCCGCGCAGGTGACAGTGGAAGAACTCCCGGAGTGCCCGCCCATCGCGTGTTCGCCGGTCGAGTCCGCCCCGTGCGCCTGCGCCGGGGCGTTTCGTTTTCCCCAGTCCTCCTTCGGGTCCGCGCGGTCCGAATCACCCGGAAGGAGGCCGAGGCTCTATGGCGAGGCCCGACAAGGCTGCCACGGTTGCGGAGCTGACGGACAAGTTCCGCAGCTCCAACGCCGCCGTGCTGACCGAGTACCGCGGTCTCACCGTGGCGCAGCTCAAGACGCTGCGCCGGTCGCTCGGTGAGAACGCCCAGTACGCCGTGGTGAAGAACACGCTGACCAAGATTGCGGCCAACGAGGCCGGGATCACGCTGGACGACCAGCTCTTCGCTGGTCCGACGGCCGTCGCCTTCGTCACCGGTGACCCGGTGGAGTCGGCGAAGGGTCTCCGTGACTTCGCCAAGGACAACCCGAATCTCGTCATCAAGGGCGGTGTCCTTGACGGCAAGGCGCTGTCCGCCGACGAGATCAAGAAGCTTGCGGACCTCGAGTCCCGCGAGGTTCTGCTCAGCAAGCTGGCCGGTGCCATGAAGGGCAAGCAGTCGCAGGCTGCCTCCCTCTTCCAGGCGCTGCCGTCGAAGCTCGTCCGCACCGTGGACGCGCTGCGCGCCAAGCAGGCCGAGCAGGGCGGTGCCGAGTAACTCGGCTCGCTTTCTGACCCAGGCCGCCTGAGGCGGCAGGGGTCACAGCGGGCCGACGTACGCCCGCCATTCATGTACATCCGGCACCAGCCGAATTAGTGGAAGGATCGCCCATCATGGCGAAGCTCAGCCAGGAAGACCTGCTCGCGCAGTTCGAGGAGATGACCCTCATCGAGCTCTCCGAGTTCGTGAAGGCGTTCGAGGAGAAGTTCGACGTCACCGCCGCCGCGGCCGCCCCGGTCGTCGTCGCCGGTGGTGCCGCCGGTGGCGCCGCCGCCGAGGCCCCCGAGGAGAAGGACGAGTTCGACGTCATCCTCGCGGGTGCCGGCGACAAGAAGATCCAGGTCATCAAGGTCGTGCGCGAGCTGACCTCCCTCGGTCTGAAGGAGGCCAAGGACCTGGTCGACGGTGCGCCGAAGCCGGTCCTGGAGAAGGTCAACAAGGAGGCCGCGGACAAGGCCAAGGAGGCCCTCGAGGGCGCCGGCGCCTCCGTCGAGGTCAAGTAAGACCTCTCGGAGTCGCAGCGACTCCCCGCGCGCTGAACACGGCCCGACGGGGCTGTAACGCGAACGCCCCGAAGAGCGATCATCCAACCGGGTGGTCGCTCTTCGGCGTTCCCGGGGGCGGCTGTGGCGGCCTTGCACGCGCGATCGGGAGGGGTATGGTGATCTTCGTCGTGCCTCGAGAGGCCCCCGGAGGCAGGCTGCAAGTGACGATGGCAGCATCCGGTCGGGGCATGGGGGGCCTTGACGAACCGCACGCAGCGCGCAATTCTCAGGACGCGTCGTCACAAGGATCCGAATCCGAGGCATGGATCGACGGCGAAGAGGGCAGTATCAACGTGCGTTGAGGGCAGCAGGCCGCAGGCGGTGACGACAACGAGGGTCTCGAAGAACCGGCACTGGACATCAGTGGGCCAAGTGGCTACACTGACCCTTTGCGCTGCCTGTTAGCTGTCCCCTGCCCGTCACCAGGGGCATGCCCTCACCCGAGCATCGACGACCGGACCACGCCCGACCTGGCCTGTTGGCCACATGGGGCACCGTCTGTCCCGATGTCTGGGAGAGGGGCCGGTACGCGCGTAGTGAGTCCGAGCCCTCGGAAGGACCCCCTCTTGGCCGCCTCGCGCAACGCCTCGACCGCGAATATGAACAACGGCGCCAGCACCGCCCCGCTGCGCATCTCCTTTGCAAAGATCAAGGAGCCCCTCGAGGTTCCGAACCTTCTCGCGCTGCAAACCGAGAGCTTCGACTGGCTGCTCGGCAACGACGCGTGGAAGGCTCGCGTCGAGGCGGCTCTGGAGTCCGGTCAGGACGTCCCCACCAAGTCCGGTCTGGAGGAGATCTTCGAGGAGATCTCCCCGATCGAGGACTTCTCCGGGTCGATGTCGCTGACGTTCCGCGACCACCGCTTCGAGCCCCCCAAGAACTCGATCGACGAGTGCAAGGAGCGCGACTTCACGTACGCTGCCCCGCTCTTCGTCACGGCCGAGTTCACCAACAACGAGACCGGCGAGATCAAGTCCCAGACCGTCTTCATGGGCGACTTTCCGCTCATGACGAACAAGGGCACCTTCGTCATCAACGGCACCGAGCGTGTCGTGGTGTCGCAGCTGGTCCGTTCCCCCGGTGTCTACTTCGACTCCTCCATCGACAAGACCTCCGACAAGGACATCTTCTCCGCCAAGATCATCCCGTCCCGGGGCGCCTGGCTGGAGATGGAGATCGACAAGCGCGACATGGTCGGTGTCCGCATCGACCGCAAGCGCAAGCAGTCGGTCACCGTCCTGCTCAAGGCGCTCGGCTGGACCAACGAGCAGATCCTCGAGGAGTTCGGCGAGTACGAGTCGATGCGCGCCACCCTGGAGAAGGACCACACCCAGGGCCAGGACGACGCGCTGCTCGACATCTACCGCAAGCTGCGCCCGGGCGAGCCCCCCACGCGTGAGGCCGCGCAGACGCTGCTGGAGAACCTCTACTTCAACCCCAAGCGCTACGACCTCGCCAAGGTCGGCCGCTACAAGGTCAACAAGAAGCTGGGTGCGGACGCCCCGCTGGACGCGGGCATCCTGACCGTCGAGGACGTCATCTCGACGATCAAGTACCTGGTGAAGCTGCACGCCGGCGAGACCGAGACCGTCGGTGACGCCGGCGGGACGATCGTCGTCGAGACCGACGACATCGACCACTTCGGCAACCGCCGTCTGCGCAGCGTGGGCGAGCTCATCCAGAACCAGGTCCGCACCGGCCTGGCCCGCATGGAGCGCGTCGTCCGCGAGCGCATGACGACCCAGGACGTCGAGGCGATCACGCCGCAGACCCTGATCAACATCCGGCCGGTCGTCGCCTCCATCAAGGAGTTCTTCGGCACCAGCCAGCTGTCCCAGTTCATGGACCAGAACAACCCGCTCTCCGGGCTGACGCACAAGCGGCGTCTGTCCGCGCTGGGCCCGGGTGGTCTCTCCCGTGAGCGGGCCGGCTTCGAGGTCCGTGACGTGCACCCGTCGCACTACGGCCGCATGTGCCCGATCGAGACGCCCGAAGGCCCGAACATCGGTCTGATCGGCTCGCTCGCCTCCTACGGCCGGGTCAACGCGTTCGGTTTCGTCGAGACCCCGTACCGCAAGGTCGCGGGCGGCCAGGTCACCGACGAGGTCGACTACCTGACCGCCGACGAGGAGGACCGCTTCGTCATCGCGCAGGCCAACGCCACGCTCAACGACGAACTCCGGTTCGCCGAGGCGCGTGTCCTGGTCCGCCGCCGTGGCGGTGAGGTCGACTACGTCAGCCCCGAGGACGTCGACTACATGGACGTCTCGCCGCGCCAGATGGTGTCGGTCGCGACCGCCATGATCCCGTTCCTGGAGCACGACGACGCCAACCGTGCCCTGATGGGCGCGAACATGATGCGCCAGGCCGTCCCGCTCATCAAGAGCGAGGCCCCGCTCGTCGGCACCGGCATGGAGTACCGCTCCGCCGTCGACGCCGGCGACGTCGTCAAGGCCGAGAAGCCCGGTGTGGTCCAGGAGGTCTCCGCGGACTACATCACCACGGCCAACGACGACGGCACGTACATCACGTACCGCCTGGCCAAGTTCTCCCGCTCCAACCAGGGCACCTCGGTCAACCAGAAGGTCATCGTCTCCGAGGGCGACCGCGTCATCACGGGCCAGGTGCTCGCCGACGGCCCGGCCACCCAGAACGGCGAGATGGCGCTCGGCAAGAACCTGCTGGTCGCGTTCATGCCGTGGGAGGGTCACAACTACGAGGACGCGATCATCCTGTCGCAGCGCCTCGTGCAGGACGACGTCCTCTCCTCGATCCACATCGAGGAGCACGAGGTCGACGCCCGTGACACCAAGCTCGGCCCCGAGGAGATCACCCGGGACATCCCGAACGTCTCCGAGGAGGTCCTCGCCGACCTCGACGAGCGCGGCATCATCCGCATCGGCGCCGAGGTCATCGCCGGCGACATCCTGGTCGGCAAGGTCACCCCGAAGGGTGAGACCGAGCTGACGCCGGAGGAGCGCCTGCTGCGCGCGATCTTCGGTGAGAAGGCCCGTGAGGTCCGTGACACCTCGCTGAAGGTGCCGCACGGCGAGACCGGCAAGGTCATCGGCGTGCGCGTCTTCGACCGCGAGGAGGGCGACGAGCTGCCGCCGGGCGTGAACCAGCTGGTCCGCGTCTACGTCGCGCAGAAGCGCAAGATCACCGACGGTGACAAGCTCGCCGGCCGCCACGGCAACAAGGGTGTCATCTCCAAGATCCTGCCGATCGAGGACATGCCGTTCCTGGAGGACGGCACCCCGGTCGACATCATCCTCAACCCGCTGGGTGTCCCGTCCCGAATGAACCCGGGACAGGTCCTGGAGATCCACCTCGGCTGGCTCGCCAGCCGCGGCTGGGACGTCTCCGGCCTCGCGGAGGAGTGGGCGCAGCGCCTCCAGGCGATCGGCGCCGACCAGGTCGACCCGGGCACGAACGTCGCGACCCCCGTCTTCGACGGTGCGCGCGAGGACGAGCTCGCGGGTCTGCTGCAGCACACCATCCCGAACCGGGACGGCGAGCGCATGGTGCTCCCGACCGGCAAGGCGCGGCTGTTCGACGGCCGTAGCGGTGAGCCGTTCCCGGACCCGATCTCGGTCGGCTACATGTACATCCTGAAGCTGCACCACCTGGTCGACGACAAGCTGCACGCCCGCTCGACCGGTCCGTACTCGATGATCACCCAGCAGCCGCTGGGTGGTAAGGCCCAGTTCGGTGGCCAGCGGTTCGGTGAGATGGAGGTGTGGGCACTCGAGGCATACGGTGCCGCCTACGCCCTCCAGGAGCTGCTGACCATCAAGTCCGACGACGTCACCGGCCGTGTGAAGGTCTACGAGGCGATCGTCAAGGGCGAGAACATCCCCGAGCCCGGCATCCCCGAGTCCTTCAAGGTGCTCATCAAGGAGATGCAGTCTCTCTGCCTGAACGTGGAGGTGCTGTCCAGCGACGGTATGTCCATCGAGATGCGCGACACCGACGAGGATGTCTTCCGCGCCGCGGAGGAGCTCGGCATCGACCTGTCCCGGCGCGAGCCGAGCAGCGTCGAAGAGGTCTGACGGGAGTCCGGCCGGGGCCCTGACCCACCAGGGCCCCGCCGACCCCCAGGCCCCCGTTTCAGACCACAGACTTAACGACCCTGAGAGGGATTGACGCATAGTGCTCGACGTCAACTTCTTCGACGAGCTCCGGATCGGCCTGGCCACCGCTGACGACATCCGTCAGTGGAGCCACGGCGAGGTCAAGAAGCCCGAGACCATCAACTACCGCACCCTCAAGCCCGAGAAGGACGGCCTCTTCTGCGAGAAGATCTTCGGCCCCACCCGGGACTGGGAGTGCTACTGCGGCAAGTACAAGCGCGTCCGCTTCAAGGGCATCATCTGTGAGCGCTGCGGTGTCGAGGTCACCCGCGCCAAGGTGCGCCGTGAGCGGATGGGCCACATCGAGCTGGCCGCGCCCGTCACGCACATCTGGTACTTCAAGGGCGTCCCGTCGCGCCTGGGCTACCTGCTCGACCTGGCCCCGAAGGACCTGGAGAAGGTCATCTACTTCGCGGCGTACATGATCACGTACGTCGACGAGGAGCGCCGCACCCGCGACCTGCCCTCGCTGGAGGCCCACGTCTCCGTCGAGCGCCAGCAGATCGAGCAGCGCCGCGACGCCGACCTGGAGGCCCGGGCCAAGAAGCTCGAGACCGACCTGGCCGAGCTGGAGGCCGAGGGTGCCAAGGCCGACGTGCGCCGCAAGGTGCGCGAGGGTGCCGAGCGCGAGATGAAGCAGCTGCGCGACCGCGCGCAGCGCGAGATCGACCGCCTCGACGAGGTGTGGACCCGGTTCAAGAACCTCAAGGTCCAGGACCTCGAGGGCGACGAGCTGCTCTACCGCGAGCTGCGTGACCGCTTCGGCACGTACTTCGACGGTTCGATGGGTGCCGCGGCGCTGCAGAAGCGCCTGGAGTCCTTCGACCTGGAGGAGGAGGCGGAGAAGCTCCGCGAGATCATCCGCACCGGCAAGGGCCAGAAGAAGACCCGCGCCCTGAAGCGGCTGAAGGTCGTCTCCGCGTTCCTGCAGACCTCCAACAGCCCCAAGGGCATGGTCCTGGACTGCGTCCCGGTCATCCCGCCGGACCTGCGTCCGATGGTGCAGCTGGACGGTGGCCGCTTCGCGACCTCCGACCTCAACGACCTGTACCGCCGTGTCATCAACCGCAACAACCGCCTGAAGCGGCTTCTCGACCTCGGCGCGCCCGAGATCATCGTGAACAACGAGAAGCGCATGCTCCAGGAGGCCGTCGACGCGCTCTTCGACAACGGCCGCCGCGGCCGCCCGGTCACGGGCCCCGGCAACCGTCCGCTGAAGTCGCTGTCCGACATGCTCAAGGGCAAGCAGGGCCGCTTCCGTCAGAACCTGCTCGGCAAGCGAGTCGACTACTCGGCGCGTTCCGTGATCGTCGTCGGCCCGCAGCTGAAGCTGCACCAGTGCGGTCTGCCGAAGGCGATGGCGCTGGAGCTGTTCAAGCCGTTCGTGATGAAGCGTCTGGTCGACCTGAACCACGCGCAGAACATCAAGAGCGCCAAGCGCATGGTCGAGCGCGGCCGCACGGTCGTGTACGACGTGCTGGAAGAGGTCATCGCGGAGCACCCGGTTCTGCTGAACCGTGCGCCCACGCTGCACCGCCTCGGCATCCAGGCCTTCGAGCCGCAGCTGGTCGAGGGCAAGGCCATCCAGATCCACCCGCTCGTGTGCACCGCGTTCAACGCGGACTTCGACGGTGACCAGATGGCCGTGCACCTGCCGCTGTCCGCGGAGGCGCAGGCCGAGGCCCGCATCCTGATGCTGTCCTCGAACAACATCCTCAAGCCCGCCGACGGCCGTCCGGTGACGATGCCGACCCAGGACATGGTTCTCGGTCTGTTCTTCCTCACCACCGACGGCGAGATGCGGGACGTCAAGGGCGAGGGCCGCTCGTTCGCGTCGGTCGCCGAGGCGATCATGGCGTTCGACGCCGGCGAGCTGTCCCTGCAGTCCAAGGTGGACATCCGCTTCCCGGTGGGCACCATCCCGCCGCGCGGCTGGATTCCGCCGGTGGCCGAGGAGGGCGAGCCGGAGTACCAGGCCGGCGACAGCTTCCGGCTGAGGACCACGCTGGGCCGTGCCCTCTTCAACGAGCTGCTGCCCGAGGACTACCCGTTCGTCGACTACGAGGTCGGCAAGAAGCAGCTCTCCGAGATCGTCAACGACCTCGCCGAGCGCTACCCGAAGGTCATCGTGGCGGCGACGCTCGACAACCTGAAGGCGGCCGGCTTCTACTGGGCCACCCGCTCCGGTGTCACCGTCGCCATCTCCGACGTCGTCGTCCCCGAGGCGAAGAAGGAGATCGTCCGCGGCTACGAGGCGCAGGACGAGAAGGTCCAGAAGCAGTACGAGCGCGGTCTGATCACCAAGGACGAGCGCACGCAGGAACTCATCGCGATCTGGACCAAGGCGACCAACGAGGTCGCCGAGGCGATGAACGACAACTTCCCGAAGACCAACCCGATCTTCATGATGGTGAACTCGGGTGCACGAGGCAACATGATGCAGATGCGTCAGATTGCCGGTATGCGTGGTCTGGTGTCGAACGCGAAGAACGAGACCATCCCGCGTCCGATCAAGGCGTCCTTCCGCGAGGGTCTGTCCGTGCTGGAGTACTTCATCTCCACGCACGGTGCCCGTAAGGGTCTGGCGGACACCGCGCTGCGTACCGCCGACTCGGGTTACCTCACCCGTCGTCTGGTGGACGTCTCGCAGGACGTCATCATCCGCGAGGAGGACTGCGGCACCGACCGCGGCCTCAAGCTCAACATCGCGGAGCGCGGGGCGGACGGCGTGCTGCGCAAGGCGGACAACGTCGAGACGTCCGTGTACGCGCGCTGCCTCGCCGAGGACATCGTGGTCGACGGCCAGGTGCTGGCCCCGGCCGGCACCGACCTGGGCGACGTCCTCATCGAGGAGCTTGTGGCCCGGGGCGTGGAGGAGGTCAAGACCCGCTCGGTCCTGACCTGCGAGTCCGCCGTCGGTACCTGCGCGATGTGCTACGGCCGTTCGCTCGCCACCGGCAAGCTGGTCGACATCGGTGAGGCGGTCGGCATCATCGCCGCCCAGTCCATCGGTGAGCCCGGCACCCAGCTGACGATGCGTACCTTCCACACCGGTGGTGTGGCCGGTGACGACATCACCCAGGGTCTGCCGCGTGTCGTCGAGCTCTTCGAGGCCCGTACCCCGAAGGGTGTCGCCCCGATCTCCGAGGCGGCCGGTCGCGCCCGCATCGAGGAGACCGAGAAGACCAAGAAGATCGTCATCACGCCGGACGACGGCAGCGACGAGACGGCCTACCCGATCTCGAAGCGTGCCCGTCTGCTGGTCGGCGAGGGCGACCACGTCGAGGTGGGCCAGAAGCTCACCGTGGGTGCCACCAACCCGCACGACGTGCTGCGCATTCTGGGTCAGCGCGCCGTCCAGGTCCACCTGGTCGGCGAGGTCCAGAAGGTCTACAACTCGCAGGGTGTGTCGATCCACGACAAGCACATCGAGATCATCATCCGGCAGATGCTCCGCCGCGTGACGATCATCGAGTCCGGTGACGCCGAGCTGCTGCCCGGCGAGCTGGTCGAGCGCTCGAAGTTCGAGACCGAGAACCGTCGTGTGGTCCAGGAGGGCGGTCACCCGGCCTCCGGTCGTCCGCAGCTGATGGGTATCACCAAGGCCTCGCTGGCGACGGAGTCCTGGCTGTCGGCCGCCTCCTTCCAGGAGACGACCCGAGTCCTGACGGACGCGGCGATCAACGCCAAGTCCGACAGCCTCATCGGCCTCAAGGAGAACGTCATCATCGGTAAGCTCATCCCGGCCGGTACGGGCCTGTCCCGCTACCGCAACATCCGGGTCGAGCCGACCGAGGAGGCCAAGGCCGCGATGTACTCGGCCGTCGGCTACGACGACATCGACTACTCGCCGTTCGGCACCGGCTCCGGCCAGGCCGTTCCGCTGGAGGACTACGACTACGGTCCGTACAACCAGTAAGCGAGCAGCATGACCGGAGGGCGGTCACCCCGATGGGGGTGGCCGCCCTCCGGCCTTTGAACGCGCGGTCGGCCACCGGGCCGTGACGATCACCGTCGCCACGGCGGCGAGGGCACCGACGCCGGCCGGCGGCGACGAGAGCGCTCCAGAGCGTCCAGCCGTGCGCGGCCAGGCCGGGAGCAGGGTCTGTATGCCCCGGTACGGCCATCACCCGGGTCACGCCCGTGGCGACGGCCAGGGCCGGACGGCGGGGCGGCGCAGGAACGACGAGGCGGGACCGCCGGAATCGGAAGGAGACCGGCGGTACGGCCGGTCGGACGAGGGACCCGGGTCGGCTGTACCCGGCTCGGCCGCCGCGCCGACCGCGACGGAATAGCGTGCGCGCACGCAACTGAGTGCGGAAACCTCGCGCACGCGCGAGGACACATGCCGAGGGCCGGTGGACGCGGTGCCGACAGCGAACAGGCTGACCAGCCGACCCGCCGGGCATCCACACCGGGACCGGTCTGCGATGCCGCCGCGGCTGGAGAAGGCGGCCCGCGTCCTGCTCCGCCGACGAGCGTGGACGGATGTACGCGATCCTCTCCTCGCCACCCTCACCGCGGAGTGGCGGGCCCGGCTTTCCGTGGCAGGTTCGTCATTGCCGTCGAAGACCCGTGATCAGTACGTTCCTGCCAACAGCGTCGTTTGTCTGCCGATCGCGAGGGGGGCACGGTGGATCAAGGGGTAGCAGCACTCATAGGCGCCGCGATCGGTGGTGCGACTGCGACCTTGGCGGCCCTGATCGCCAGCCGGGCCTCGCGTCAGCAGGCTCGTGCCCAACATCACTTGTGGCGATCCCAGGCGCGTCGCGAGGTGTACACCGCCTACACCGCGGCGCTCGACGCGGCCTTGGACGCCATTGACCCGGTCCGTACACAGGCCACCAAGCTGCTCGTCGCGTACCTGCGGCCGGCCGGAGCGGTCGAGAGTGTCGTACTGGAGCAAGCAGGCGAGGCGAGGGCGGAGGAAAGGCGACGCGCCCAGGAGCTTGTCGATGCCCTGCGCCCCTTCGGCGCGAAAGCCGCGCTGGAGGGGCCGGAGTCTGTTCGCGCAGCAGTGCGCCGTCTGACGCGCGACGTCGGCGGCTACCTTGCTTCTTGCCTCGCGACTGTGGAGTCCGCCACCGCCTTCAGGGACGAGGCCCTCCGGGCCCTGGCGCAGGAGTCGATGAATGAACGGCAGCAAGCCGTAAAGCTCTCACGCGAGGCATTCTTCCTGGAAGTCGCCGAGGCTCTGAAGAGCGAGCCACCGCGTTGAGGGCTCATGAGGTCACGGAGCCCGGTCGCCCGTCGCCTCCCCCGGTGCTCGCCCGTCCTCGGGTGCCGGCGCCGCCGTCCCCGTCGTGTCCGGCAGGAACTGCTGGACGACCCTGACGAACATCTCCCGCCGGTCGGCGGGTACCTCCAGCAGGTCCGCGATCTCCTCCAGCGTGGGGCGGCGGCCGAACTCGGCGCGGGGTGCACCAGCGTGGGGGCCGGCCAGTTCCTCCGTGGTCAGCCTGCCGGAGCGGATGAGCATGTCCCGCACCGGGACGCCCAGCACCCGGGCGAGCCGGCGCGTCGTCTCCAGGTCCGGCATGCTCTGCCGCCGCAGCAGGCGGGTGACGGCGGCGCGGTGCACCCCCGCCTCGTCCGCGATCCGGGACTTGCCGCCCCCGCGCGGGCTGTCGATGTCGTAGCCGCGCTCCCGCATCAGGTCCTCGACCCACGCGGCGAACACGTCCAGTGCCTGGCTGGTCATCCGTGTGCTCGTTTCCCTAGCAGGGCCCCCGAACCTAGCTTGCTTGCGCGCGCGATATTACGTGCTCTCGCGCAAGGGCCGCCGCCTTCGTTGTGGACGCGACGCGTAGGTATTCGGACGTCTACGAACACCCCTGCCGACGCGCGGGCCCGGGCGGCGGGCGGACCCGGGCTCCCAGCTCCTGTACGGCGCTCCTGGTTCGCGTCGCGCTGTCACCTGTGATAGTGAGGTGAGGATGGGAGGAACCGCAGGCAGGGCGGCGAAGCCGACGCGCGGAGAGTCCCGGCGCGCCGGTGCTGCGGCCTGTCTTCGGGCCGCAGGGCGCTTCTGTTTTGACCGGAGTGAGTGTGCTGGGTACGCTCAGACCTTGTGCCTGGGGTGTGCCCTGGCTCCCGTGCGTGCCTACAAACCGCCAGGGGGCCGTCACCGGCCACCGCAATCTGCGCTTCTTTCTGCCTTGCGGCGGGAGTCCGCGGGATTCGACACACCCGACCGCGTGGGTCGGCGAAGTTCCAGGTTAGCTGTACCCATCGGCACACAGAAACCGGAGAAGTAGTGCCTACGATCCAGCAGCTGGTCCGCAAGGGCCGGCAGGACAAGGTCGAGAAGAACAAGACGCCCGCACTCGAGGGTTCGCCCCAGCGCCGTGGCGTCTGCACGCGTGTGTTCACGACCACCCCGAAGAAGCCGAACTCGGCCCTCCGCAAGGTCGCGCGTGTGCGTCTGACCAGCGGCATCGAGGTCACCGCTTACATTCCGGGTGAGGGACACAACCTGCAGGAGCACTCCATCGTGCTCGTGCGCGGCGGCCGTGTGAAGGACCTGCCGGGTGTTCGCTACAAGATCATCCGCGGTTCGCTCGACACCCAGGGTGTCAAGAACCGCAAGCAGGCCCGCAGCCGTTACGGCGCCAAGAAGGAGAAGTAAGAATGCCTCGTAAGGGCCCCGCCCCGAAGCGTCCGGTCATCATCGACCCGGTCTACGGTTCTCCTCTGGTGACCTCCCTGATCAACAAGGTGCTGCTGAACGGCAAGCGCTCCACCGCCGAGCGCATCGTCTACGGCGCCATGGAGGGTCTGCGTGAGAAGACGGGCAACGACCCGATCATCACGCTGAAGCGCGCGCTGGAGAACATCAAGCCGACCCTCGAGGTCAAGTCCCGCCGTGTCGGTGGCGCCACCTACCAGGTGCCGATCGAGGTCAAGCCCGGTCGCGCCAACACCCTCGCGCTGCGCTGGCTGGTCGGTTACTCCCGCGCCCGTCGCGAGAAGACCATGACCGAGCGTCTGCTCAACGAGCTCCTCGACGCCTCCAACGGCCTGGGTGCCGCTGTGAAGAAGCGCGAGGACACGCACAAGATGGCCGAGTCCAACAAGGCCTTCGCGCACTACCGCTGGTAGTCGCAGTCCACATCGAGACCGAGAGAAGACTGAAGCCTTATGGCTACCACTTCGCTTGACCTGGCCAAGGTGCGCAACATCGGCATCATGGCCCACATCGACGCGGGCAAGACGACCACCACCGAGCGGATCCTGTTCTACACCGGCGTTTCGTACAAGATCGGTGAGGTCCACGACGGCGCTGCCACCATGGACTGGATGGAGCAGGAGCAGGAGCGTGGCATCACGATCACCTCTGCTGCCACCACCTGCCACTGGCCGCTGAACGACGTCGACCACACCATCAACATCATCGACACGCCGGGCCACGTCGACTTCACCGTCGAGGTGGAGCGTTCCCTGCGTGTGCTCGACGGTGCCGTGACGGTGTTCGACGGCGTCGCCGGCGTCGAGCCCCAGTCCGAGACGGTGTGGCGTCAGGCGGACCGCTACGGCGTTCCGCGTATCTGCTTCGTCAACAAGCTCGACCGCACCGGTGCCGAGTTCCACCGCTGCGTCGACATGATCACCGACCGTCTGGGTGCCCAGCCGCTCGTCATGCAGCTGCCGATCGGCGCCGAGGCGGACTTCAAGGGTGTCGTCGACCTGGTGACGATGAAGGCCCTGGTGTGGTCCGCCGAGGCCACCAAGGGCGAGATGTACGACACCGTCGACATCCCGGCCACGCACACCGAGGCCGCCGAGGAGTGGCGCGGCAAGCTGCTCGAGGCCGTCGCGGAGAACGACGAAGAGCTGATGGAGCTGTACCTCGAGGGCGAGGAGCCCACCGAGGAGCAGCTGTACGCGGCGATCCGCCGTATCACCATCGCCTCCGGCAAGGGCAGCGGCACCACCGTGACCCCGGTGTTCTGCGGCACCGCGTTCAAGAACAAGGGTGTCCAGCCGCTGCTCGACGCGGTCGTGCGCTACCTGCCGTCCCCGGTCGACATCGAGGCCATCGAGGGCCACGACGTCAAGGACCCCGAGACGGTCATCAAGCGCAAGCCGTCCGACGAGGAGCCGCTGTCGGCGCTGGCGTTCAAGATCATGAGCGACCCGCACCTCGGCAAGCTCACCTTCGTCCGGGTCTACTCGGGCCGCCTGGAGTCCGGCTCCTCGGTGCTGAACTCCGTCAAGGGCAAGAAGGAGCGCATCGGCAAGATCTACCGCATGCACGCCAACAAGCGTGAGGAGATCGAGTCGGTGGGCGCCGGTGACATCGTCGCCGTCATGGGCCTGAAGCAGACCACCACCGGTGAGACGCTGTCCGACGACAAGAACCCGGTCATCCTGGAGTCCATGGACTTCCCGGCGCCGGTCATCCAGGTCGCCATCGAGCCCAAGTCGAAGGGCGACCAGGAGAAGCTCGGCGTCGCGATCCAGCGCCTGGCCGAGGAGGACCCGTCCTTCCAGGTCCACTCGGACGAGGAGACCGGCCAGACCATCATCGGCGGCATGGGCGAGCTGCACCTCGAGGTGCTGGTCGACCGTATGCGCCGTGAGTTCAAGGTCGAGGCCAACGTCGGCAAGCCGCAGGTCGCCTACCGCGAGACGATCCGCAAGTCCGTCGAGAAGGTCGAGTACACCCACAAGAAGCAGACGGGTGGTACCGGCCAGTTCGCCCGCGTCATCATCGCGATCGAGCCGATCGAGGGCGGCGACGCCTCGTACGAGTTCATCAACAAGGTGACCGGTGGCCGTGTGCCGAAGGAGTACATCCCTTCGGTCGACGCCGGCGCGCAGGAGGCCATGCAGTTCGGCATCCTCGCCGGTTACGAGATGACCGGTGTCCGCGTGACGCTGCTCGACGGTGCCTACCACGAGGTCGACTCCTCCGAGCTCGCGTTCAAGATCGCCGGTTCGCAGGCCTTCAAGGAGGCCGCGCGCAAGGCCGGCCCCGTGCTGCTCGAGCCGATGATGGCCGTCGAGGTCACCACGCCCGAGGACTACATGGGTGAGGTCATCGGCGACATCAACTCCCGCCGTGGCCAGATCCAGGCCATGGAGGAGCGGGCGGGTGCCCGCGTCGTGAAGGGTCTCGTGCCCCTCTCGGAGATGTTCGGCTACGTCGGCGACCTCCGCAGCAAGACGTCGGGTCGCGCAAGCTACTCGATGCAGTTCGACTCCTACGCCGAGGTTCCGCGGAACGTCGCCGAGGAGATCATCGCGAAGGCCAAGGGCGAGTAACTCTCCCGAGTTCCAGCCTTTAGGCTTGACTCCGGAGCCTCGTGGGGCATTCCGCCCCTTCCGCAGCGAAGCGGGAGGAATGCCCCGGGGATCCGGGCCATCCAGCAAAGATCACCTGGCGCCGATGAAGTAAGGCGTACAGAACCACTCCACAGGAGGACCCCAGTGGCGAAGGCGAAGTTCGAGCGGACTAAGCCGCACGTCAACATCGGCACCATCGGTCACATCGACCACGGTAAGACGACCCTCACGGCCGCCATTACCAAGGTGCTGCACGACGCGTACCCGGAGCTGAACGAGGCCACCCCGTTCGACAACATCGACAAGGCTCCCGAGGAGCGCCAGCGCGGTATCACCATCTCCATCGCGCACGTCGAGTACCAGACCGAGGCGCGTCACTACGCCCACGTCGACTGCCCGGGTCACGCGGACTACATCAAGAACATGATCACCGGTGCGGCGCAGATGGACGGCGCCATCCTGGTGGTCGCCGCCACCGACGGCCCGATGCCGCAGACCAAGGAGCACGTGCTCCTGGCCCGCCAGGTCGGCGTTCCGTACATCGTGGTCGCCCTCAACAAGTCCGACATGGTGGACGACGAGGAGATCATGGAGCTCGTCGAGCTCGAGGTCCGTGAGCTCCTCTCCGAGTACGAGTTCCCGGGCGACGACCTGCCGGTCGTCCGTGTCTCCGCTCTGAAGGCGCTCGAGGGCGACGAGAAGTGGACCCAGTCCGTTCTCGACCTCATGAACGCCGTCGACACCGCGATCCCGGAGCCGGAGCGCGACGTCGACAAGCCGTTCCTGATGCCGATCGAGGACGTCTTCACCATCACCGGTCGCGGTACGGTCGTCACCGGCCGTATCGAGCGTGGTGTCCTCAAGGTCAACGAGACCGTCGACATCATCGGCATCAAGCCGGAGAAGACCTCCACCACGGTCACCGGCATCGAGATGTTCCGCAAGCTGCTCGACGAGGGCCAGGCCGGTGAGAACGTCGGTCTGCTGCTCCGCGGCATCAAGCGCGAGGACGTCGAGCGCGGCCAGGTCATCATCAAGCCGGGCTCGGTCACCCCGCACACCGAGTTCGAGGCGCAGGCCTACATCCTCTCCAAGGACGAGGGTGGCCGCCACACGCCGTTCTTCAACAACTACCGCCCGCAGTTCTACTTCCGCACGACGGACGTGACCGGCGTGGTGACCCTCCCCGAGGGCACCGAAATGGTCATGCCGGGTGACAACACCGAGATGAAGGTGGAGCTCATCCAGCCCGTCGCCATGGAGGAGGGCCTGAAGTTCGCCATCCGTGAGGGTGGCCGGACCGTCGGCGCCGGCCAGGTCACCAAGATCGTCAAGTAATTCGGACGACCTGACCTGGTAGCTCCTGCGAGCACCTGAAGGGGCCCGTACGACTTCGGTCGTACGGGCCCTTTCGCATGTCCGCGCGCCCTCCGGTACGGCGGCGTCGGCGCGGCCGGCCGGGCCGCGGCGGCGCCATGGCCGCGCCCCCGGGCGGTCCCGGACGCGGCGGTCAGGGCGGGCGCGTGCGCGCCGCGAATACGAAACTATTCGGCGCGCACCGCCCCTGTTCCTCAGGAGTCACTCCCACCACCATTTGTCATGCCGCTAACCAAATTCGATCGGGAGGGGTGTGGCAGCATGTCTGCGCACGTCAGCCGCAGAGCCGTACTCGGGGCCGGCCTGGCCGCGGTGCCGGTGGTGTCGTCGTCGGGAGCCGCCTGGGCGGCGGGAGAAGAGGGGAACAAGGGCGCGAAAGCCGCCGGTGGGGGAAGCCACGGGCTGCGCCGGACGGACCCGGGCGAGTACGTCTCCTTCTCGCCCGCGCCCCCGGCGCCCGGGGCCTTCCCCCTGGTCGGCGCCCCCGTCCTGGTCAGCGACCACGACCACCCGGGTGTCGTACGGGCCGCGGCGGACCTGCGCGGCGACATCCAGCGGGTCACGGGCGTACGCCCCGGCAGCACCATCGCCCGGTACGCCGTGCTCGTCGGGACCCTCGGCCGCAGCCCGCTGATCGACGGCCTGGTGAAGTCCGGCAAGCTGGACGTCAGCGGCGTCCGGGACCGCTGGGAGACCTCCCTCCAGGCCGTGGTGAACCACCCGATGCCTGGGGTCGAGCGCGCCCTCGTCATCGCGGGCAGCGACCCGCGCGGCACCATCTTCGGCGCCTACGACGTCTCGTACGGCATCGGCGTCTCCCCCTGGCACTGGTGGGACGACGTGCGGCCGGTACGCCGGAACCACGTCTGGATCCTCCCGGGCCGGTTCACGCAGGGCACACCGACGGTGAAGTACCGGGGCGTGTTCATCAACGACGAGAACCCGGCGCTCGGCACCTGGGCCCCGGAGTACTTCGGACCGGGCAAGGCGGAGGGCTACCCCGGCGGCTTCAACGCCGACTTCTACGCCAAGGTCTTCGAACTGCTGCTCCGCCTGAAGGGCAACTACCTCTGGCCGGCGGTGTGGGGCCGCGCCTTCGCCGAGGACGACCCCGACAACCACAAGCGGGCCGCCGAGTACGGCATCGTCATGGGCACCTCCCACGAGGCCCCCATGATGCGCGGCATCGAGGAGTGGAACCGCCACGCCACCGCCGCCGTGCGGGACTCCTCCGGCGCGATCGTCACCCCGGGCCACGACCCGTACGGCGGCACGGGCGAGTGGTCGTACGTGCGCAACGCGGACGCCCTGAAGAAGTACTGGCGGGACGGCATCCAGCGCATGGTCGACCAGGGCTTCGAGGGCGTGGTCACCCTCGGGATGCGCGGCAACGGCGACACCAGCCTGCCCGACGGCGACGGCATCGAGCTGATGCGGGAGATCATGGCCGCGCAGCGCCAGATCCTCGAGGAGGTCACCGGCAAGCCGGCCGACCGGACCCCGCAGGTGTGGACGCTGTACAAGGAGGTGCAGCGCTACTGGGACCGCGGGCTGCGGGCGCCCGACGACGTGACGGTCGTCCTCACGGACGACAACTGGGGCAACATCCGCAAGCACCCCGACCCGGCCGGGCCCCCGCGCGACGGCGGCTACGGCCTGTACTACCACTTCGACTACGTGGGCGCGGGCCGCAACTACAAGTGGGTCGACACGGCCAACCTCCGCAACACCTGGGAACAGCTCCACCAGGCCCACGCCTACGGCAACCACGGCCTGTGGGTGGCGAACGTGGGCGACCTGAAAGGCAACGAACTGCCGACGGAGTTCTTCCTGAACTACGCCTGGAGCCCGGACAGCTGGCCACAGGAACGGCTGACGGAGTGGGAGCGGCGCTACGCCCGCCAGAACTTCGGCGAGGCGCACTCCGCCGACACGGCCGAAGTGCTGGCGACGTACGGCGTGTTGCAGGCCCGCCGCAAGCCGGAACTGCTGAACCGCCGTATCACGCTGCAGGACGGCAAGCCGGTGAACGACGACCAGCAGACCCCGTACTACTTCGCCCACCGCGAGCTGGAGCGGGTCACCGAGGAGTGGCGGGACCTGGCGAAGAAGGCGGACCGGATCGCCCGCAAGCTGCCCGCCGGCGCACGGGACGCGTGGTTCGAGCTGGTGGGCTACGAGGTGGAGGCCACGGCGAACCTGTACGAGGTGCGCCGGGCGGAGTTCACGAACATCCTGTACGCGGGACAGGGCCGAGCCGCCACCAACGCCCTCGCGGACCGGGCGGAGGCGGCCTTCGACAAGGACCTGGCCCTGGCCGACCGCTTCAACACCCAGGTCGCGAACGGAAAGTGGAAAGGCTTCCAGACCCAGCCCCACATCGACTACGGGGACGTGGACCGCTACGGCCCGAACGCACCCTGGCAGCAGCCGGAGAAGGACAACGTGGCGCTCCCGGACGTGCTGTTCCCGGCGGTGAAGCGGATCGACGTGCCGAAGGCCGCCGAACTGGGGGTGTCCGTGGACGGCGCCGAGGACGCGGGCACATGGTGGCCGGGCGGTGCGGGCTCGGAAGAGGCGGAGCTTCCCGAGTTCAGTCCCTACCAGACCCGCCCGCAGCAGTACGTGGAGATCTTCAACCGGGGCCGTACCCCCTTCGACTACCGCGTCGAGACCTCCGCCCCGTGGCTGAAGGTCGACCGCACCAGGGGCCGGGTCGACCAGCAGGTGCGCCTGGAGGCACGGGTCGACTGGTCCAGGGTCCCGGCCGACGGGGCGTCCGGCACACTGACGATCACGGGCGCGGGCGGCACGGTGACGGTCTCCTGCACGGCGAGCAAGCCGTCCAAGCGGGTCGCGCGCGGCCTGCGCGGCTTCGTGGAGGCAGGCGGCTACGTCGCCATCGATGCCGAGCACTACGACCGGGCGGTGGGCGAGTGGCGCCGCCTGGACGGCATCGGCCGGACGACGGCGGGCATCATGCCGTGGCCGGTGACGGCCCCCCGCCAGACCCCCGGCGGCTCCTCGCCGCACCTGGAGTACGAGGTGACCCTGCTGACCCCGGCCCCCGGCGAGGTGACGGTCTGGGCCGAACTCTCCCCCCGCAACCCCGCACTCGCGGACGGCCAGGGCGGCCTTCGCTACGCCGTCTCCTTCGACGACCAGACCCCGCAGACGGTCGACATCATCGCGGCCACCGGCTCGGACGACGGCACCATGAACAACCAGTGGGCCATGAACACCTCGGACAACATCAACCGCACGGCCACCCGGCACACCCTCACGAGCGCGGGCGTGCACCGCCTGAAGTTCTGGATGGTCGACCCGACGGTGGTGGTGCAGCGCCTGCTGATCGACGTGGGCGGCCTGCCGGAGACCTACCTGGGGCCGCTGGAGAGCAGGAAGGTGTGACGCAGGGGGAGTGACCCTCCGGTCGTCACCCTTCCGAACGGAGCCTGTGCCGCTGCGCGGCGCGGGCTCCTTTCGCTTCGGGCGCACTGCCCGGCTCGGGACTGTCACGGGATGTAGCTACAGTTGTCCCCGAGGCTTCCGCTTACGAACTCACGGGGGAGGACGTTGTGTTGCCGAGCGATGCCGGTTCCGGGCCGGGTGACGAGCCGTCGCCGTTTCTGTCGGGGATGGCGGGGATGTTCGGGGCGACCGGTGCCGCCGCCGCGGGAGCCATGGCGGCTCTGGCGGCGGAGTACTCGTCGTTCACGGAGTTCAAGAAGAGAGTGGACGCCCTGATCCACGATCTGAAGGGTTCCGAGGCCGGCCCGGGCAAGGTCGGCAAGGGCCGGCTCGCGCGCCACGAGTTCGGTGGCGGAGAGGGCGGGTGGTCGGAGGCGAGCGGCCTCCACACGGCGTACGAGACGGTCATCGGTGAACTGGAGACGCTCTCCAAGCTGCTGTCCGACTCCATGGAGGGCATGGGCATCGCGGTCGTGGCCTCGCACAAGGGCTACCAGAACATCGACATCGACGTCCGCAGGCGCATGGCGGCGATCAGCGCGGAGACGACCGATCACTACGGCGGCGCCTACGACCCCTCCCTGCCCCGGAAGGCCCACGGTCAGGGCGACACCGGGGCGCATCGGGACCACGGGGCCGAGCAGCCGCCGGCGGGCGACTCGGGTGGCACGATCTGATGACGACGATTGTCCTGGGTACGGCGACGACGGGGGAGACCTGATGGCAGGGGCCGGCAAGGGGAGCGGCGGCGGTACGTCCTTCGAGAGCATGAGCCACGAGCAGATGCTGGCGTGGCTGGACCAGGCGAACGCCGGCGAGGTGCAGGCCGCCGCCGACCGCCTGACCACGGCGGCCAAGGAGATTCGCAAGATCGCGGAGGAGCTGAAGGTCCGTCCGCAGTGGGTGTCGTGGAAGGGGGACGGCGCGGAGGCGTTCCGTACCTGGGCCGACGACCTGGCCAACTCCACCCTCCGACTGGGGGACTTCAGCGAGGGCGCCGCGAAGTGGCTGGGCCACGCCTCGGGCGCGATCGCCACCGCGCAGGCGTCGATCCCCCGCGACACCAAGAGCGCCCAGGCCAACCTCGACGCGGCGAACGCCGCCCACAACGACCCGGACGCCGCCGCCATCCGTGCCAAGTCCGCGGGCGAACTCGCCGCCCTCAAGGCCGACCGCGAGAAGGTCCGCCTGGAGGCGGCGGCCCAGATGCGCAAGCTGGGGCAGTCCTACGAGCAGTCCGCGACGCAGATGAACTCGCTGGAGCGGCCGAAGTTCCCGCCGCCGCCCACGTCGATCACACCGGCCTTCGACCAATCGTCCGAGGACATCGCTCGCCCTGGGGGCGGTCCCGCGGAGAGGACAGACACCGGAGGCGTCAGTTCGGGAACGGCTCGCAGTACAGGGGCCGCAAGCATCCAGCACCGGGTTTACCCCGGAACTGGAGCGGATGTGCTCACGAGTACGGTGCCGTCCGGTCACCTGCCTCCCCCGGCGATCGAGCCCGCCACGCACGTCGGCATCGACTCGGTGACTGTGCAGCCAGAGGCTCACCAGCGCTCCACCGGCTCCGTGGACGTACCTCCCACCACCGCCCGCCCGGACACACAGACACCGTTGCCGACGAACGGTCCGGTTGCACCCTCCCCTCGGGGGCCCGTTCGGGGGCCCGTGTCTCTGCCTTCGACATCGGGCGGCACCGGAAGAGCCACCGGCGGAGGCCGCTTGCCCTCCCAGCCGACGCAGGGATCCGTGGGGCGTACCACGGGCCGTGGCCTGGCCGACGTCAGCCGTACCCCTGGCCGTGATCTGCCCACGTCGACCGGGCCGGTCGGCCGCGCCATCTCGAATCAGAATCCGCCAATCGGTCGGGGTGGCACATCCGGCTCAGGAATCACCGGTGGGCGTCAGGCTGCACCCTCGAGTACTGGCAGGTCGACGGGTCGGGCACTTGGTCCCTCGCTCGGAGGGCAGCAGGCAGCGGGTCGTGGTGTGACCAGCCGCCTGCCGAACGCAGGAGCGACGGGGCAGCCTGCCGGTCGGACTTCGGGGCCCGCCACCACGGGACGCTCTGGCGCCACACCGCGCGACGGAATCGTTGGCGGTACGCCACAGAGAGCCGGGAGCGCTCCGACGCGACCCGGCGCACAGGTACCCTCCGCACCGACGCGGGGAGGTATCGCGGGCGGTGTGCCCAGTGAGTCTCCTGCGCAGCGTGGCGTTCGCGGTGCTCCGAATGGAGCAAACCGTCGCACGCGGCAGCGGAATGACAGACAGAAGAACGATCGCCGAAACGAACCGCCGACCACCGACTGACGATCAGGGGATACCAACACCATGCACATGCCCGGGGCCCACACGCGTCACAGAGGGATCCGTGCAGTGGCCTCAACGGTCCTTGGCCTGCTGCTCGTGGGAGGTGCAGCAACGCATGCGCAGGCGGACTCCACGCGCTCCAAGCAGTGGCACCTGGACGCCATGCACGCGGAGGAGATATGGCGGACGAGCACTGGCAAGGGCATCACGGTCGCGGTGATCGACAGCGGAGTCGACCCGACCAATCCGGACCTGAAAGGGCGGGTGCTCGACGGAAAAGATCTCGCCCTCGCGAAAAGTGCCGGCGATGAACACACGGACTACGACGGCCACGGTACGGGGATGGCCGGCCTCATCGCTGGAACCGGCGCCTACGGGGGCGGAAAGGGCGCATTCGGTCTCGCTCCAGGTGTCAAGATCCTTCCCATTCGCGTACCTTCGGAGGACGAGGACTCGATGGGCTTCGGAAGGCCTGCGTACTTCAGCAAGGCCATCCGCTATGCAGCCGATGAGCACGCTCAGGTCATCAACATCTCCATGGGGTCGTCAATCGGCACTCCCCAGCTCACCGCTGCTGTCAAATACGCCCTGGATCGCGGCTCATTGATTTTCGCTGGTGTGGGCAACAACGCTGAAAAGGACAACCCGGTTCTGTACCCAGCCGGAACCCCGGGTGTCGTCGGTGTCGCAGCGGTCGGCAAGAACCTCCGGCGCTCCTCCTTCTCCGAGTACGGCTCCCAGGTGGACATGGCCGCCCCAGGTGAGGACATGGTCCACGCGTGCGGCGGCAAGACGGGCCTGTGCAGGACGGACGGCACCAGCGACGCCACCGCCCTCGCCTCCGCCAGTGCCGCGCTGATCTGGTCCAAGCACCCGACCTGGACCAACAACCAGGTCCTCCGCGTCATGCTCAACACCATCGGGGCCCCCACGAACGGCGCCAAGCGCAACGACTCGATCGGATACGGGATCGTGCGGCCCCGCATCGCGCTGAAGGATCCGGGCGATCCGGGTCCGGCGGACGTCTATCCGCTGCCGGACCTCGCAGCGGCGGAGTCGTCGGCGCCGGCCACGCCCTCTGCCTCGCCCTCGGGCAAGGCTGAGGATTCCGGCGCCGGGCAGGACGAGACCGCCGCCGCAGGCGCGTCCTCCGTGGACGGCGGTGGCAGCGGCCTGCTGTGGGTCGGGCTGGGCGCCGGCGCGGTCGTGGTCGTGGGCGGGGCCGTGGCGGCCGCCGTCCTCGCCAGGCGTCGGCGTTCCGGACGGAAGATCAGCAGGGAGGACGCGGTGGCCGCCGCCTCCCACCATCTGAACGCCACCGCGTACCCGGAGAAAGCCGGCTCCGTGGTCGTCTTCCCGGATTCGGGGATCGACTTCGTCTACGGCTGGACCTTCCGCTTCGACTTCAGAGAGCACATGGAGACAGGAGACCCGTCGAAGGCCCCGTTCAGCGCGGCCGTCGTCGTACCGCACTCCGGGACGAGCCCTCATCTGCCTCCCACGCACCTTCCGGTGGCCCAGTACATGGAGATGTGCGCCGCCGGTACCTGGCCTCCGGTCCAGGCCCGCTGACGGTCGGCGGGTGGCGGTCCCGGCGCGGCGGGCGGTCTCGATGGCGCCGGGGCGCGGGACCGGAGACGGGGCCTGACCGTGGCCGCCGTGCGGCTCAGTGCGCCAGCGCGATGCCGAAGGCGTCGCCCGTCGCTGCCCGCCGAGAAGCCGAGGTCCCCCTCGGCGAGGGCGGTGGCCCATTCGAGCGTGCCCGGCCCCACCTCGAGGATCGTGACCGTGCCGGCCGCGTTGCCGGGGGCACCCGACTCCAAGAAGAACACCGAGATCGTCGGCGGTGACACCAACCGCAGCAACAAGCGGCTGCCCTCCGACCCCGCCGGCTGGCAGGACGGCGACGGCACCCTCGCAGCGGGGCCACCTCCTCGCCCGCGAACTGGGCGGGCGTGGCCGAGAGCCGCGGAACCTGGTCAAGCTGTACAAGGCGGCCAACAGCCCGATCATGCAGACCTTCGAGGGCAAGGTGAGGGCCCGCCTCGACGCGGGGGAGACCGTCTTCTACACGGCCATCCCCACCTATGCGAAGAGCGGCCAGACCGTGCCCGACACAGTGCAGTTGGTGGCCCTGGGAGACCAGGGACATGTTGGCCGCTGCACGGTGTACAACACAGTGAATGGGCTCCCCAAGGGCGGAGGCGGACTGGACCCTGGTTGTCAATGAGCATTCCGGTGTTTATTCGGTGCGGTGCGGAAGGGGGCTGTGTACGGTGCCCGGATGGCGTCTCAGCGTATTCTTCTGCCGCGCTCGACACCGGCCGCCTCGGGGGTGTCGTCCCGTTCCATCACCGCGCTGCTGGACCGGCTCCAAGCACGGTCCGTGGAATGTCACTCCCTCGTGATCGTGCACCGCGGTCACGTCGTCGCCGAAGGGTGGTGGGCGCCGTACTCGGCCGAGCGTCCGCACCTTCTCTACTCGCTGACCAAGTCGTTCACCTCCGTCGCCGTGGGGCTCGCGATCGCCGACGGGCTGCTCTCCCTGGACGATCGGGTGGTGGACGTGCTGCCCGACCACGTCCCCGCCGACGTCTCGGAGCGGGGCGAGCGGATCACCGTGCATCACCTGCTGTCCATGACGGCGGGGCATGTCGCAGACAGCCTGGACGAAGCCTGGCGACTGGAACCCGACGACCTGGTGAAGGGCTTCCTGCGGGTGCCGTTCCCCGCTGTCGAAGGGACCCGGCACGCCTACGACAACTCGACCACCTACGTCCTGGCGAGAATGGTGGAACGGGTGACGGGCCGTGGTCTGCCGGAGTTCCTCGACGAGCGGCTGTTCGAGCCGATGGGCGTCGAGCAGGCCGAATGGGACCGGGTGAAGAGCGGTGCCGCCTTCGGATTCCATGGGCTGCACCTCACGACCGAGTCCATAGCCGCCTTCGGTGAACTGCTGCTGGGGGGCGGCCGCTGGGGCGACCGGCAGCTCGTCCCGCGCGCCTGGGTCGAGCTCGCGACGAGACGGCACATCGGCTGCGGGCCCGCCGAGGAGGGCGGACCGGACGCCCCCGACTTCTCCCACGGCTACGGCTACCAGTTCTGGATGTCGCCCCACGGGTACCACGGTCATGGTGCCTTCGGACAGCAGTGCGTGGTGGTCCCGTCCCACGATCTCGTGGTCGCCGCGACCGCCCAGACGGAGGCCCAGGATCTCCTGGACGCCCTGTGGGAGTGCCTGCTGCCCGGTGTGGGCCATGCGGACAGCGCCCAGGACGACGAGATCCTCGCCGATCGGCTGCGGCGGTTGTCCTTGCCGTCGGTGCCCGGTTCGGCCCGTCCGGGGCGTTCGGTCACCGCGAGACTGGACGCCCGCCCCGAGGGCTCGGCGCTGCCCGACGGGACGACGGTGACCGTCGAGCCCACAGGCGGCGGATGGCTTGTCCGCTGCGGGTCGCTCCACTTCGAGGTCGGCCACGGTGCCTGGCGGGAGAGCTCCCCCCTCGGGCGGCCTGTCGTCGCAGCCGGAGCCTGGCAGGGCGGCAGGTTCGTCGCCGATCTCTACGTCATCACCACCCCGCACCGCGTCCGGCTGGTCGTCGACGCCGACGCGGCGACCGCGACGGCGACGTGGAGCACGGTGCCCCTCACCGGCCCCGACCTGAGGTTGCATGTCCGGTCGCCGCTCATGACACGGCCGGACGTCGCGTAGGAGGGGCCACCCTCTCGAGACGGCGCCGGCCGTGGGCGGACCCGCCGGTACGACTTTGCGTCTCAGATGGTGAGAGGGGCGCGGCCTTGCTGGCCTCGGTGTTTACACCGGAGTAACACTGGGAGGTCCCGCGCGCGGCAACGGCGCCGAGCGTCCACCAGCGCATCACCGGTATCGCACCGGTGGTCGCCGTCCCAGAAGGGGACCCCGTGACGACCACCCGCCCCGACGCCCAGAGCCGGCTCGACGCGCTCCGCAGGGAGATCGAGCGTCGCAACCCCGCCCAGCCCGAGTTCCACCAGGCCGTCCACGAGGTGCTGGAGACGCTCGGGCCCGTGCTCACGGCGCGGCCGGAGTACGCGGACGCCGGGCTGATCGAACGGCTGTGTGAGCCGGAGCGGCAGATCATCTTCCGGGTGCCCTGGCAGGACGACAGGGGACGGGTGCACGTCAACCGGGGGTTCCGGGTGGAGTTCAACAGTGCGCTGGGCCCGTACAAGGGCGGCCTGCGCTTCCACCCGTCCGTGAACCTCGGCATCATCAAGTTCCTCGGCTTCGAGCAGATCTTCAAGAACGCTCTGACCGGGCTCGGCATCGGCGGCGGCAAGGGTGGCAGCGACTTCGACCCGCACGGGCGCAGCGATGCCGAGGTCATGCGGTTCTGCCAGTCGTTCATGACGGAGCTCCAGCGGCACATCGGCGAGCACACCGACGTCCCGGCCGGGGACATCGGGGTCGGGGGTCGCGAGATCGGCTATCTGTTCGGGCAGTACCGGCGGATCACCAACCGGTGGGAGGCCGGCGTGCTCACCGGCAAGGGGCCCGGGTGGGGCGGGTCCGCGATCCGGCCGGAGGCCACGGGGTACGGGAACGTGCTGTTCGCGGAGGCGATGCTGCGCGAGCGCGGTGAGGACCTGGAGGGGCAGACGGTCGTCGTCTCCGGGTCGGGCAATGTCGCCATCCACACGATCGAGAAGCTTCTCACCCTCGGCGCCAACCCGCTGACCTGCTCGGATTCCGGCGGGTACGTGGTGGACGACAAGGGCATCGACCTGGAGCTGCTGAAGCAGGTCAAGGAGGTCGAGCGGGAGCGGATCAGCACGTACGCCGAGCGCCGGGGCGCCTCCGCGCGGTTCGTGCCCGGCGGCCGCATCTGGGAGGTGCCGGCCGACGTCGCGTTGCCGTCGGCCACGCAGAACGAGCTCGACGAGCAGGACGCGGCGGCCCTCGTCCGCAACGGGGTGAAGGCGGTGTCCGAGGGCGCCAACATGCCGACGACACCGGAGGCCGTGCACCTGTTGCAGCGTGCCGGGGTCGCCTTCGGGCCGGGCAAGGCGGCGAACGCGGGCGGTGTCGCCGTGAGCGCCCTGGAGATGGCGCAGAACGCCTCCCGTACGGCCTGGTCGGCCGCCCGGGTGGAGGAGGAGCTGGCGCGCATCATGAGCGAGATCCACAACACCTGCCACGAGACCGCCGAGCGCTACGGCGCCCCCGGCGACTACGTGACCGGCGCGAACATCGCCGGTTTCGAGCGGGTCGCCGACGCGATGCTGGCCCAGGGTGTGATCTGACCCACCCGGATCCCCCGTCGATCCGCTGAACCCGCGCGCGGGGCCACCGAGCGGGTGGTGGGGTGTCGGCAGGACACGAGGCTTCCGTGCCGTCGGGAGAGGCGTTCGCCGTCTCGACCCGTCGGCACGGGAGCCTCGTTCGTTCTCTGTCCGCCGTCCTTGTCCGGTCATGCGAGTCAGCTCGGAGATGTTCGGCTCCGCACCGCCGCCTCAACACGAACTCACTCCGTTCCAGCCTCGCTCGCCCTACGGCGCGGCCATTGGCATCGGGTGAGTTCGCGTCGGCGGTCGGCGGTCGGCGGTCGGCCGAGCAGGCCGGGGCTCGGCAATCCACCCGATCCCATATAAAGGCCGTAGATATGATTAATTGACGCGCCGGTGAAATTCTGTAGATATGCCTTGCATTTGAGCTATAACGCTATGAGTAGTGATCGTTCCGATCTGCTCACCTCGATAAGGGGATTCGGGTGCAAGGCAGTCAAGTGCGTTGCACGGCCGCGGTATGTGCCTGGGCCGTCGTACTCCTCGGCGTGTTGCCCGGCCTCGTTCTCCAGAACATCAGTGTTCGTTTCGGGGCGGCGCTCGCCGTGCAGTGCGTGGTCGTGGCGCACAGCGGTGGGGCGCTCACCCGGGTGCTGACCGGCACCTCCGTGCGGCTGGCCGCACTCGGTTTCTGGCTCTTCACCTACGTATGGCTCGGGCTGGCGCCGCTGGCGATGCTCGCCACCGACACCTACCCCGAGGGATACCGGACCGGCCCGGACACCGCGTTCGCCGCCACCGCCCTGACCGAACTCGGGCTCATCGCCTACAGCGCCGGAGCGGCCCTCGGCGCCAGGCGCGCGGCCGGCCGATCGGTCGTCCTCGAACCGCTGCTCTCCCGCCGGATCGCCCCGGTGCGGGCACTGCTCCTGTGCGTTCTGTCGGTCGTCGTCGCGATCCTGCTCATCCCCCGGATGGGCGGGGCGGGCGTCTTCCTCAGCAGCCGACAGGCCCTGGAACAGGTGGGCGCCGCCGGAGAGACGGCGAAGGCGCTCGTGATCTCGATCCTCGCCGCCCCCGCCTTCTGGGCGCTGGCCGCCCTGCTGCACCTGCCGTGTCGGAGACCGGGCGACCGGCTCCTGCGCGCCGTCCGCCTGCTGCTGCTCCCGCTGTTCCTCGGGCTCAACGCGGTCGTCAACAACCCGATCAGCAGGCCTCGCTTCTGGGTCGGCGCCGTCCTGCTGGTCCTGCTCTTCTCATGGCGCCGGTTCAGCCGGCCGCGAGCCTTCCGCCTCACGGCGGCAGCGCTCACGGCCGTGGTGCTGCTCGTCTTCCCCTACAGCGACTACTTCCGCACCGAGAAGCGGGAAGCCATCCAGGTGCTGAGCCCGGCGGAGCAGTTCACCACCAACAGGGACTACGACGCCTTCCAGCAGATGCTGGTCGGTGTCGACTACGTGAAAGAGGCCGGCTTCTCACCGTCCGCGGCGCTCGGCCCGGCCCTGTTCATGGTCCCGCGCTCGGTATGGCCCGGGAAACCCGAGCCCGTCGCCACGACGCTCGCCGACCACGCGGGCTACCGGTTCGAGAACCTTTCCGCGCCGCTGTGGATCGAGAGCTGGCTGTGGGGTGGCGTTCCCGCCGTGGTGGCCGTCTTCTGCCTGCTGGGCGCGGCCGGGCGCCGCATGGACGACATCCGCGAACGGCTCCGAGACAGGCGCGCCACGCTGGCCGTGCTGCTGGTCCCGGCCTTCGCCTTCTACCAGATGATCTTCCTGCGCGGCAGCCTGCCGGCGATCATGGCGCCGATGACGCTGTTCCTGGCCCTTCCGCTCTTCATCAGCTCGTCCGCCGCCCGGTCGCCCCGTTCTCCTTCACCGGCGTCTCCGCCCGCGAACGCCGACCCCGTAGCGATCCCCGCACAAGGAGGCCTCAGTGTCCAGTCCCACCGGCTTCGATGACCAGTACGTCGAACGGGACCAGCTCCGCGACCAGCTGCGCCAACTGCTGAGGTACCCCCTCGCGATCGCGACGGGAATCGTCCTCGGGCTGCTCGGCGGGCTGCTGCTGGTGCAGCTCCGGGCGGGCGGTTACACCTCCACCGCCGACGTTCTCGTCCGCCCGAAGGTGGACCCGATCAGCACCTACGGCGTGTCCGTCGACAACCAGGTGAGCATGGGCACGGAACGGCAGATCGGCGAGAGCGCCACCGTCGCGGACCGTGCGGCACGGGCGCTGGGCCAACCGTCCCGGGCCGCCGCGCTCTCGGCGGACCTGCGCGTCACGAATCCCCCCGGCACCCAGATGCTCAGCTTCGCGTACACGGCGGCGAGCCCGCAGCGCGCGGCCCAGGTGGCCAACGCGTTCGCACGGGCCTACCTCGCCGATCGCCAGGACCGGACCCGGGCGACGGTGCAACGGATGACGAGTGGGCTGGAGCAGCAGCTCGAAGTGCTGGCCGGGAAGAAGAGCACCGCGAAGACGGACGATCTGACCGCCGCGGACCGCCGGGACCAGATCAACGCGCTGCAGAAGCGGATCTCGGACGTCCGGGCCTTCGACACCAGCGGCGGCGACATCGTGCGCGTGGCCCAGCCGCCGGCGCGGCCCGCGGGACCGAGCAGACGTGCGCTGATCGGCATCGGCCTGCCGGCAGGTCTCCTCCTGGGACTCGTGCTCGCGTGGCTGAGGTCCGTGCTCGAACCGCGGGTGCGCTCGGTCGGCGAGGTCCAGGCGGTGCTCGACGCCCCTGTGCTGGGCATCCTCCCGGCCCGCGGCACGGGAAGCGGCAGGAACGAACTGCTCCAGGTCGGCCGGGTCGCCGGCAGCCGTGCGGAGGCCTACCGGACTCTCGCCTACCGGCTCCGACACGGCGAGGACGCCCCGGGCGGGCGCACTCTTCTGGTCGTGGCGCCCAGGCGGGACGGCAACGCGGAGGCCGCCGCGGTGAACATCGCCGCGGCCCTCACCGAGTCCGGTGACGACGTGCTGCTGGTGGACGCCACCGCGGGCACGCGGGGCATCTCGTCGCGGCTGCCGCTCGCCCCCGGCGACTCCGGTCCCGGCAGCGAGGCGGCCGCCCTGCCTGAGGGCCGGGTCGCCGTCGACGCGGGCTCGGCCGGGCGCTTCCTGCTCCTTCCGGGAACACGCGGCACCGACGACGTCGCGGCCTCCGCCACGGTGACCCGTGCGCTGTCGTGCGCCGATTCCGGTACGACGGTCATCGCCGTCACCCGGCCGCTGCTCGAACACACCGACGGCCCGGCCGTGGCCCAACGCGTCGACGGGGTCCTCGTGGTGGGCGGTGACCACACCAGGCGCGACGACCTCAAGCGGCTGCGGGAGCAGATCGGTTGCTCCGGTGGTCGCATCGTGGGCGCGGTGCTCGACGCCGACGTACGGCGCAACTGGAGGCATCGGCCGAAGAAGAACCGGGCCACGACGCCGGCCTCGTCCGTGCCGGAGGCCGCCGAGTCGCCCGTGCCCGGACAGCAGGCCGACGGCACGGCGGCGAAAGAGGAACTCGCGCAGCCGTAGGGCGCCTCGTCCGGGCAGGACGACACGCTCACCGTCTCCACAGGACGCACGCTGTCAACCGGCAGTGGGAGACCGGGCACGGTCCGGACGGTCGCCCGCGGAAGGTCGAGGCGTTCCGCTTCGACACCCGGGAGATGACGGACCCGCTGCGCGACGCGGTCCTCGGCGCCGGGTGGATCTGGCGCGGAGTGGTCAGGCTCTGAACAGGCGACGACGGTGCGCCGCGGGGCGCCGTCCCGGCCCCGCGGCCCGGGGCAGTCCGTCCACGGCTTTGATCTACGTCACCCCGGGGGTATTCTCTCCGGCTCGATTGGCCAGCCCCCCATCGCCTATGGCAGACTGGCCGAGTTGCTCGGTCGAGTGTTGATGCTGCGCGCCTCCCGCCGGGAGGACCGGAAGCGAGTCCCACAGTACTCGTCGCCCTAACTGCCTCACGGCAGCGCTGGGGCGGACGTACGGGAATCTTCCGGGAAGTGTGGGCGCGGCACCGGCCAGGCGCCCGGTGGGCCACGCGTCGGCAGGACGGACGCGTACTCCCGGTCCTGCGGTTCCGGACGGGCCGCACTCCCACGCAGGGATGTTGGAACAAGGGACATCTGTGTCAGCGGGAGCGCGACACGCCCGACCGCGTGGGTCGGAGAGAGCCAAGGGAAACCAGGGAAACACCGGGTTCCAGAGCGTGAGAAGAGACAGGACTACGAAGTAGCCATGGCGGGACAGAAGATCCGCATCCGGCTCAAGGCCTACGACCACGAGGTCATCGACTCCTCGGCGAAGAAGATCGTCGAGACGGTGACCCGTACCGGTGCGTCGGTCGCGGGCCCGGTGCCGCTGCCCACTGAGAAGAACGTGTACTGCGTCATCAAGTCGCCGCACAAGTACAAGGACTCGCGCGAGCACTTCGAGATGCGCACGCACAAGCGCCTGATCGACATCCTCGACCCGACCCCCAAGACCGTTGACTCTCTGATGCGACTCGACCTGCCGGCCGGTGTCGACATCGAGATCAAGCTCTGAGGCTGGTGGGCTGAGAATGGCTAAGCAGATCAAGGGCATCCTGGGCGAGAAGCTCGGCATGACGCAGGTGTGGGACGAGAACAACCGTGTTGTTCCGGTCACCGTCGTCAAGGCCAGCCCCAACGTCGTGACCCAGGTTCGTACCAACGACGTCGACGGCTACGAGTCGGTCCAGATCGCCTTCGGCGAGATCGACCCGCGCAAGGTGAACAAGCCCCTCAAGGGCCACTTCGCCAAGGCCGACGTCACCCCCCGTCGTCACCTCGTCGAGATCCGCACCGCGGACGCCTCCGAGTACACGCTGGGCCAGGAGATCACCGCCGAGGTGTTCGAGGCCGGCGTGAAGGTCGACGTCACCGGCAAGAGCAAGGGCAAGGGCTTCGCCGGTGTCATGAAGCGTCACAACTTCGGTGGCCTCGGCGCCGGTCACGGCACCCAGCGCAAGCACCGCTCTCCCGGTTCCATCGGTGGCTGCGCCACCCCGGGCCGTGTGTTCAAGGGCCTCCGCATGGCGGGTCGCATGGGCAACGAGCGGGTCACCACCCAGAACCTGACCGTCCACGCCGTTGACGCGGAGAAGGGTCTGCTGCTCATCAAGGGCGCGGTTCCCGGTCCGAACGGCGGCCTCGTCCTGGTCCGCACCGCGGCCAAGGGGGCCTGAGGTAACCGATGAGCACTGTTGACATCCTTTCGCCGGCGGGCGAGAAGGCCGGTTCCGTCGAGCTCCCCGCGGAGATCTTCGGCGTTGAGAAGGTCAGCGTTCCGCTGATCCACCAGGTCGTCGTCGCGCAGCTGGCCGCCGCCCGTCAGGGCACGCACAAGACCAAGACCCGCGGCGAGGTCCGTGGCGGCGGCAAGAAGCCGTACCGCCAGAAGGGCACCGGTCGCGCCCGTCAGGGTTCGACCCGCGCTCCGCAGTTCGCCGGTGGTGGCGTCGTGCACGGTCCCGTGCCGCGCGACTACTCGCAGCGGACCCCCAAGAAGATGAAGGCCGCGGCCCTGCGCCACGCCCTCACCGACCGGGCCCGCCACAACCGCATCCACGTCGTCAGCGGCGTGGTCGAGGGCGAGATCTCCACCAAGGCCGCCAAGACGCTGTTCGGCAAGATCAGCGAGCGCAAGAACCTGCTGCTCGTCGCCGACCGCTCCGACGAGGCCGCGTGGCTGTCCGCCCGCAACCTGCCCCAGGTCCACATCCTGGAGCCGGGCCAGCTGAACACGTACGACGTTCTCGTCTCGGACGACGTGGTCTTCACCAAGGCCGCTTTCGAGTCCTTCGTCGCCGGCCCGAACAAGGCCAACGACACCGAAGGGAGCGAGGCCTGATGGCTACGCGTCACCCCTCCATCGCCTCGAAGGCCGCCAAGGCCGCCAAGGCCGCGCGCGTCGCCAAGGCGCGTCGCCACGCCGCCGAGGGCAAGAACACCGTCGAGACCCCGCTGAGCAAGTCGTACACGGACCCCCGTGACGTCCTGCTCAAGCCGGTCGTGTCGGAGAAGAGCTACGCGCTCCTCGACGAGAACAAGTACACGTTCATCGTCGACCCGCGGGCCAACAAGACCCAGATCAAGGAGGCCGTCCAGGCGGTCTTCGAGGTCAAGGTCACCGGGGTCAACACGATCAACCGCCAGGGCAAGCGCAAGCGGACCCGCACCGGCTTCGGCCAGCGCGCCGCCACCAAGCGCGCGATCGTGACCCTCGCCGAGGGCGACCGTATCGACATCTTCGGCGGTCCGACCGCGTAAGCGCGTCGGATCGTCCGATATCGGACGAGGACTGAGAAATGGGAATCCGCAAGTACAAGCCGACTACGCCGGGCCGTCGTGGCGCCAGCGTCGCCGACTTCGTCGAGGTCACGCGGTCCACGCCGGAGAAGTCGCTGGTCCGTCCCCTGCACAGCAAGGGCGGCCGTAACAATTCCGGTCGTGTGACCGTTCGCCACCAGGGTGGCGGACACAAGCGCGCCTACCGCGTGATCGACTTCCGTCGTCACGACAAGGACGGCGTGCCGGCGAAGGTCGCGCACATCGAGTACGACCCCAACCGCACCGCGCGCATCGCGCTGCTGCACTACGCGGACGGCGAGAAGCGCTACATCCTCGCGCCGCGTGGCCTGTCGCAGGGCGACCGCGTCGAGAACGGTCCCGGGGCCGACATCAAGCCGGGCAACAACCTGGCCCTGCGCAACATCCCGGTCGGTACGACGCTGCACGCGATCGAGCTCCGTCCGGGCGGCGGCGCCAAGTTCGCCCGCTCCGCCGGTGCCTCCGTGCAGCTGCTCGCGAAGGAGGGCTCGATGGCCCACCTCCGCATGCCCTCCGGTGAGATCCGCCTGGTCGACCAGCGCTGCCGCGCCACGGTCGGCGAGGTCGGCAACGCCGAGCAGAGCAACATCAACTGGGGCAAGGCCGGCCGCAAGCGCTGGCTGGGCGTCCGCCCGACCGTTCGCGGTGTGGCGATGAACCCGGTTGACCACCCCCACGGTGGTGGTGAGGGCAAGACCTCGGGTGGCCGCCACCCGGTCAGCCCCTGGGGTCAGAAGGAAGGTCGTACTCGTTCTCCCAAGAAGGCGAGCAACAAGTACATCGTCCGCCGCCGCAAGACGAACAAGAAGCGCTAAGGACGGGTTGAGATGCCTCGTAGCTTGAAGAAGGGGCCTTTCGTCGACGACCACCTGATGAAGAAGGTGGACGCCCAGAACGAAGCCGGCACCAAGAACGTCATCAAGACCTGGTCCCGTCGCTCCATGATCGTCCCGGCCATGCTGGGCCACACGATCGCGGTGCACAACGGCAAGACCCACATCCCGGTGTTCGTCACCGAGTCGATGGTCGGCCACAAGCTCGGCGAGTTCTCGCCGACGCGCACCTTCCGGGGTCACGTCAAGGAAGACCGGAAGTCGAAGCGCCGCTAGCAGCGGATCGCATTCAGACACGTAAGTAACTGAAGGGACAACCATGGAAGCCAGGGCCCAGGCGCGGTACATCCGCGTCACGCCCATGAAGGCCCGCCGCGTGGTGGACCTCATCCGTGGCATGGACGCCACGGAGGCCCAGGCTGTTCTGCGATTCGCTCCGCAGGCAGCCTCCGTGCCCGTCGGCAAGGTGCTGGACAGCGCCATCGCCAACGCCGCGCACAACTACGACCACACCGACGCCGACAGCCTCTACATCTCCGAGGCGTACGTCGACGAGGGCCCGACCCTGAAGCGGTTCCGTCCGCGTGCCCAGGGCCGTGCCTACCGGATCCGCAAGCGGACCAGCCACATCACCGTGGTCGTCAGCAGCAAGGAAGGAACCCGGTAATGGGCCAGAAGGTAAACCCGCACGGGTTCCGGCTCGGTGTCACGACCGACTTCAAGTCGCGTTGGTACGCCGACAAGCTGTACAAGGACTACGTCAAGGAAGACGTCGCCATCCGTCGGATGATGACGTCCGGCATGGAGCGCGCCGGCATCTCCAAGGTGGAGATCGAGCGCACCCGTGACCGCGTGCGGGTGGACATCCACACCGCTCGTCCGGGCATCGTCATCGGCCGCCGTGGCGCCGAGGCCGACCGCATCCGCGGCGACCTCGAGAAGCTCACCGGCAAGCAGGTCCAGCTGAACATCCTCGAGGTCAAGAGCCCCGAGACGGACGCTCAGCTGGTGGCCCAGGCCGTCGCCGAGCAGCTCTCCTCCCGCGTCTCCTTCCGCCGTGCCATGCGCAAGAGCATGCAGGGCACCATGAAGGCCGGCGCCAAGGGCATCAAGATCCAGTGCGGTGGCCGCCTCGGCGGCGCCGAGATGTCCCGCTCGGAGTTCTACCGCGAGGGCCGCGTGCCCCTGCACACCCTCCGGGCGAACGTGGACTACGGCTTCTTCGAGGCCAAGACGACCTTCGGCCGCATCGGCGTGAAGGTCTGGATCTACAAGGGCGACGTCAAGAACATCGCCGAGGTCCGCGCCGAGAACGCCGCCGCCCGTGCGGGCAACCGCCCGTCCCGCGGTGGCGCCGACCGCCCGGCCCGTGGTGGCCGCGGTGGCGAGCGGCGCGGTCGCAAGCCGCAGCAGCAGCAGGCTCCGGCCGCCGAGGCCCCCAAGGCCGAGGCCCCGGCCGCTGCCGCTCCGGCTGAGAGCACCGGAACGGAGGCCTGACCGACATGCTGATCCCCCGTAGGGTCAAGCACCGCAAGCAGCACCACCCGAAGCGCAGCGGCGCTGCCAAGGGCGGCACGCAGGTTGCGTTCGGCGAGTACGGCATCCAGGCGCTGACCCCGGCGTACGTGACGAACCGCCAGATCGAGGCGGCTCGTATCGCCATGACCCGTCACATCAAGCGTGGCGGCAAGGTCTGGATCAACATCTACCCGGACCGCCCCCTCACCAAGAAGCCCGCCGAGACCCGCATGGGTTCCGGTAAGGGTTCCCCGGAGTGGTGGGTCGCGAACGTCAAGCCCGGACGCGTGATGTTCGAGCTGTCGTACCCCAACGAGAAGATCGCCCGTGAGGCGCTGCTTCGTGCGGCCCACAAGCTGCCGATGAAGTGCCGGATCGTCAAGCGCGAGGCAGGTGAAGCGTGATGTCGGCCGGTACCAAGGCGTCCGAGCTGCGCGAGCTGGGCAACGAGGAGCTTCTGGGCAAGCTCCGCGAGGCCAAGGAAGAGCTGTTCAACCTCCGCTTCCAGGCGGCGACGGGTCAGCTCGAGAACCATGGCCGTCTCAAGGCGGTCCGCAAGGACATCGCCCGGATCTACACCCTCATGCGTGAGCGTGAGCTCGGCATCGAGACGGTGGAGAACGCCTGATGAGCGAGAACAACGTGACTGAGCAGAACACCGAAGCGCGCGGCTTCCGCAAGACCCGTGAGGGTTACGTCGTCAGCGACAAGATGGACAAGACCGTCGTCGTCGCCGTCGAGGACCGCGTCAAGCACGCGCTGTACGGCAAGGTCATCCGCCGTACCAACAAGCTCAAGGCGCACGACGAGCAGAACGCCGCGGGTGTCGGCGACCGCGTCCTCCTGATGGAGACCCGGCCGCTGTCCGCGACGAAGCGCTGGCGCGTCGTCGAGATCCTCGAGAAGGCCAAGTAAGTCTCCTGCGGGGCATCCCTCGCAGGACAGTTCCGCCAGGCTCCGGGGGCCGCTCGGTGAGCGGCCCCCGGGGAACCGGCAGACATTCAGGAGATAGACGTGATCCAGCAGGAGTCGCGACTGCGTGTCGCCGACAACACTGGTGCGAAGGAGATCCTTTGCATCCGTGTGCTCGGTGGCTCCGGTCGCCGCTACGCGGGCATCGGTGACGTCATCGTCGCCACCGTCAAGGACGCGATCCCCGGTGGCAACGTGAAGAAGGGTGACGTCGTCAAGGCGGTCATCGTTCGCACCGTCAAGGAGCGCCGCCGTCCGGACGGCTCGTACATCCGCTTCGACGAGAACGCCGCTGTCATTCTCAAGAACGACGGCGACCCTCGTGGCACCCGTATCTTCGGCCCCGTCGGCCGTGAGCTGCGCGAGAAGAAGTTCATGAAGATCATCTCCCTCGCGCCGGAGGTGCTGTGAGCATGAAGATCAAGAAGGGTGACCTGGTCCAGGTCATCACCGGCAAGGACAAGGGCAAGCAGGGCAAGGTCATTGCCGCTTACCCGCGCGACGAGCGCGTCCTGGTCGAGGGTGTCAACCGGGTCAAGAAGCACACCAAGGCCGGGCCGACCGCTCGCGGTTCGCAGGCCGGCGGCATCGTCACCACCGAGGCGCCGATCCACGTCTCCAACGTCCAGCTGGTCGTGGAGAAGGACGGCAAGAAGGTCGTGACCCGCGTCGGTTACCGCTTCGACGAGAACGGCAACAAGATCCGCGTTGCCAAGCGGACGGGTGAGGACATCTGATGGCTACCACCACTGCCCCGCGTCTGAAGCAGAAGTACCGCGACGAGATCGCCCCGAAGCTGCGTGACGAGTTCAAGTTCGAGAACGTCATGCAGATCCCGGGCCTCGTCAAGATCGTGGTCAACATGGGTGTGGGCGACGCCGCCCGCGACTCCAAGCTGATCGAGGGCGCCATCCGCGACCTCGCCACGATCACCGGTCAGAAGCCGGCCGTCACCAAGGCCCGCAAGTCCATCGCGCAGTTCAAGCTGCGTGAGGGTCAGCCGATCGGTGCCCATGTCACGCTCCGTGGCGACCGCATGTGGGAGTTCCTGGACCGCACCCTGTCGCTCGCGCTGCCGCGCATCCGCGACTTCCGCGGCCTGTCCCCCAAGCAGTTCGACGGCCGTGGCAACTACACCTTCGGTCTCACGGAACAGGTCATGTTCCACGAGATCGACCAGGACAAGATCGACCGCGTCCGGGGTATGGACATCACCGTGGTCACCACGGCGACCAACGACGCTGAGGGCCGCGCGCTCCTCCGTCACCTCGGCTTCCCGTTCAAGGAGGCGTGAGCGAGATGGCGAAGAAGGCTCTGATCGCTAAGGCTGCTCGCAAGCCCAAGTTCGGTGTGCGTGGCTACACGCGCTGCCAGCGCTGCGGCCGTCCGCACTCCGTGTACCGCAAGTTCGGCCTGTGCCGCGTGTGCCTTCGTGAGATGGCTCACCGTGGCGAGCTGCCGGGCGTGACCAAGAGCTCCTGGTAATCCCCCGTTTGAGGGGTTCCGGAAGCTCTCGGTAAGTAGATAGGGCGGACAGACGCCCAGCTCACATGCCTTAGGCTTGTGGGGTTGGGCGTCTGTCGCCGCCCGTACGACTTACTACGCCGTAGGTCCACCGCGCCGCACCCGTCCCGTCTCGGATCGGGGAGAGGGATGGCGCACCAGGAAACCCCGGCGAGAGAGGCCGAAGGCCAATTCATGACCATGACTGATCCGATCGCAGACATGCTCACGCGTCTGCGGAACGCGAACTCGGCATACCACGACACCGTGTCCATGCCGCACTCGAAGATCAAGTCGCACATCGCGGAGATCCTCCAGCAGGAGGGCTTCATCACGGGCTGGAAGACCGAGGACGCCGAGGTCGGCAAGAACCTCGTCCTCGAGCTGAAGTACGGCCCGAACCGTGAGCGCTCCATCGCGGGCATCAAGCGGATCTCCAAGCCCGGTCTCCGGGTGTACGCGAAGTCCACCAACCTGCCGAAGGTGCTCGGCGGCCTCGGCGTGGCGATCATCTCCACGTCGCACGGGCTCCTCACCGACAAGCAGGCCGGCAAGAAGGGCGTGGGTGGGGAAGTCCTCGCCTACGTCTGGTAACGGAAGGGAACGGAGGAAACAGCTATGTCGCGCATCGGCAAGCTCCCCATCGCGGTTCCCGCCGGCGTGGACGTCACCATCGACGGCCGTACGGTCTCGGTCAAGGGCCCCAAGGGCTCGCTGACCCACACCGTCGCCGCGCCGATCGAGATCGCCAAGGGCGAGGACAACACCCTCCAGGTGACCCGCCCCAACGACGAGCGTCAGAACAAGGCTCTCCACGGCCTGTCCCGCACGCTGGTGGCGAACATGATCACCGGCGTGACCCAGGGTTACGTGAAGAAGCTCGAGATCAGCGGTGTCGGTTACCGCGTGACGGCCAAGGGCTCGAACCTCGAGTTCGCGCTCGGCTACAGCCACCCGATCACCGTCGAGGCGCCCGAGGGCATCACCTTCAAGGTGGAGAACCCGACCCGCTTCTCGGTCGAGGGCATCGACAAGCAGAAGGTCGGCGAGGTTGCGGCCAACATCCGCAAGCTGCGCAAGCCCGACCCGTACAAGGCCAAGGGCGTCAAGTACGAGGGCGAAGTCATCCGCCGCAAGGTCGGAAAGGCGGGTAAGTAAGCCATGGCATACGGGCAGAAGATCCTCAAGGGCGACGCCTACAAGCGCGCCGCGATCAAGCGCCGCCACATCCGGATCCGCAAGCGGATCTCCGGTACGGCGGAGCGCCCCCGTCTGGTCGTGACCCGCTCCAACCGCCACATCGTGGCGCAGGTGATCGACGACCTCAAGGGCCACACCCTGGCGTCGGCGTCCACGCTGGACACGTCGATCCGCGGCGGCGAGGGCGACAAGTCGGCGCAGGCCAAGCAGGTCGGCGCCCTGGTCGCCGAGCGTGCCAGGGCCGCCGGTGTCGAGGCCGTCGTGTTCGACCGTGGTGGCAACCAGTACGCCGGGCGCATCGCCGCTCTGGCGGACGCCGCCCGCGAGGCCGGGCTCAAGTTCTGAGCCGCTTGTAGCTAGCGGAAAGAGAGAGGTAATCCAATGGCTGGACCCCAGCGCCGCGGTGGCGGTGCCGGTGGCGGCGAGCGGCGGGACCGGAAGGGCCGTGACGGCGGCGCAGCTGCCGCCGAGAAGACCGCGTACGTTGAGCGCGTCGTCGCGATCAACCGCGTCGCCAAGGTTGTGAAGGGTGGTCGTCGCTTCAGCTTCACCGCGCTGGTCGTGGTGGGCGACGGTGACGGCACCGTGGGTGTCGGATACGGCAAGGCCAAGGAGGTGCCGGCCGCCATCGCCAAGGGCGTCGAGGAGGCCAAGAAGCACTTCTTCAAGGTCCCCCGGATCCAGGGCACCATCCCGCACCCGATCCAGGGTGAGAAGGCTGCCGGCGTCGTGCTGCTCAAGCCCGCGTCCCCCGGTACCGGCGTCATCGCCGGTGGTCCGGTGCGCGCCGTGCTCGAGTGCGCCGGCATCCACGACATCCTGTCGAAGTCGCTCGGCTCCGACAACGCCATCAACATCGTGCACGCCACCGTGGCGGCCCTGAAGGGCCTGCAGCGTCCCGAGGAGGTCGCGGCCCGCCGTGGCCTGCCGCTCGAGGACGTCGCTCCCGCGGCTCTCCTGCGTGCGCGTGCCGGGGCGGGTGCGTAATCATGGCTCAGCTCAAGATCACGCAGGTCAAGTCCTACATCGGCAGCAAGCAGAACCACCGCGACACCCTGCGTTCCCTGGGCCTCAAGCGCCTGGGTGACGTGGTCGTCAAGGAGGACCGTCCCGAGTTCCGCGGCATGGTGCACACCGTCCGCCACCTCGTGACGGTCGAGGAGGTCGACTGATCATGGCGGAGCAGAACCCGCTCAAGATCCACAACCTCCGTCCCGCCCCGGGTGCCAAGACCGCCAAGACCCGTGTCGGTCGTGGTGAGGCCTCGAAGGGTAAGACGGCCGGTCGTGGTACCAAGGGCACGAAGGCCCGCTACCAGGTTCCGGAGAGCTTCGAGGGCGGCCAGATGCCGCTGCACATGCGGCTCCCGAAGCTGAAGGGCTTCAAGAACCCGTTCAAGACCGAGTACCAGGTCGTGAACCTCGACAAGCTGGCCGCGCTCTACCCCGAGGGTGGCGAGGTCACGGTCGAGGACCTGGTGGCCAAGGGCGCCGTTCGCAAGAACAGCCTGGTCAAGGTCCTGGGCCAGGGCGAGGTCTCCGTGGCGCTGCAGGTGACGGTGGACGCCGTCTCCGGCTCCGCCAAGGAGAAGATCACCGCCGCCGGCGGTTCCGTCACCGAGCTCGTCTGAGTTCCTTGGACGTCTCCTCGATGACGTAAGCGTCCCGACCGGGGATACCTCACAATGAGGTATCCCCGGTTGGTCGTTCCTAGGGGGCAGTGTCGCCGGTAAGGTGGCCTGCACTGTTTCTTTTCGTCGAACCTCAAGACCGTCACCCTTGACGCACTGGCGCGGGGGTCGCAGGAGGCACCGTGCTCACCGGCTTCGCCCGGGCGTTCAGGACGCCCGACCTGCGCAAGAAGCTGCTCTTCACACTCGGCATCATCGTGGTGTACCGCGTCGGTACCCACATCCCGATCCCGGGCGTCAACTACAAGGCCGTCCAGCAGTGTGTGGCCGAGGCCTCCGGCAACCAGGGGCTCTTCGGTCTGGTCAACATGTTCAGCGGCGGCGCGCTGCTCCAGATCACGGTCTTCGCCCTCGGGATCATGCCGTACATCACGGCGAGCATCATCCTGCAGCTGCTGACCGTGGTGATCCCCCGCCTGGAAGCCCTCAAGAAGGAGGGCCAGTCCGGTACGGCCAAGATCACCCAGTACACCCGCTACCTGACGGTGGCGCTGGCCATCCTGCAGGGCACCGGCCTGGTGGCCACCGCCCGCAGCGGCGCCCTGTTCTCCGGGTGCACGGTCGCGGGCAACATCGTTCCCGAGCGGGCGATCTTCAACACGATCGTCATGGTGGTCTGCATGACCGCCGGCACGGCCGTGGTCATGTGGCTCGGTGAGCTCATCACCGACCGCGGCATCGGCAACGGCATGTCGATCCTGATGTTCATCTCGATCGCCGCGACGTTCCCGTCCGCGCTGTGGGCCATCAAGAAGCAGGGCACCCTGGCCGGCGGCTGGATCGAGTTCGGCACCGTGATCCTGGTCGGCCTGGTCATGGTCGGTCTGGTCGTCTTCGTCGAGCAGGCCCAGCGCCGCATCCCGGTGCAGTACGCGAAGCGCATGATCGGCCGACGTTCCTACGGCGGTACGTCCACGTACATCCCGCTCAAGGTCAACCAGGCCGGTGTGATCCCGGTCATCTTCGCGTCGTCGCTGCTCTACATCCCGGCGCTCCTCGCCCAGTTCGCGGGTGGCAACTCGGGTTGGAAGACCTGGGTCCAGCAGAACCTGACCAAGGGCGATCACCCGCTTTACATCACTATGTACTTCTTGCTCATCGTGTTCTTCGCGTTCTTCTACGTGGCGATCTCCTTCAACCCCGAGGAAGTCGCGGACAACATGAAGAAGTATGGTGGCTTCATCCCGGGCATCCGGGCTGGCCGACCGACCGCTGAGTATCTGTCGTATGTGCTCAACCGGATCACCTGGCCGGGTTCGCTGTACCTGGGTCTGATCGCTCTCGTACCGACAATGGCGTTGGTCGGGTTCAACGCGAACCAGAACTTCCCCTTCGGCGGGACCAGCATCCTGATCATCGTGGGTGTCGGCCTCGAGACGGTGAAGCAGATCGAGAGCCAGCTCCAGCAGCGCAATTACGAAGGGTTCCTCCGCTGATGCGAATCGTCCTCGTCGGGCCGCCTGGTGCCGGTAAGGGAACGCAGGCTGTGCGCCTTGCCGAGAAGCTACGCATCCCGCACATCTCCACGGGCGACCTGTTCCGCGCCAACATCAGCCGTCAGACGGAGCTCGGCAAGCTCGCGAAGTCCTACATGGACGCCGGCAACCTCGTGCCGGACGAGGTCACCATCGCCATGGCCAAGGACCGCATGGAGCAGCCCGACGCCGTCGGGGGCTTCCTGCTGGACGGCTTCCCGCGCAACGTCTCCCAGGCGGAGGCGCTGGACGCGCTGCTGCAGGAGGAGAGCATCCAGCTCGACGCGGTGCTCGACCTGGAGGTTCCCGAGGACGAGGTCGTGAAGCGGATCGCCGGCCGGCGGATCTGCCGCAAGGACTCCAGCCACGTCTTCCACGTGACGTACAGCCCGCCGAAGACGGAGGGCGTCTGCGACGTCTGCGGTGGTGAGCTCTACCAGCGGGACGACGACTCCGAGGGCACCGTCCGCAAGCGGCTGGAGGTCTACCACACGCAGACCGAGCCGATCATCGACTACTACAAGGCCCAGGGCCTGGTACGGACGATCTCCGCGCTCGGCCCGGTGGACGAGATCACGCGGCGCGCGCTGGAGGCGCTGAAGCGCGAGGACGTCGCGAAGTAGACGTCACGTCGGGTGCAGCCGCGGTTCCTTCCGAAGGGGCCGCGGCTGTGCTGTGGGCGGGGTGACGCCCGTATGGTTGACAGAGTCGGCCCTCGTTCCGGTCCCAGAAAGGCCCTTCTCCCCATGGTGCAGATCAAGAGCCCCGAGCAGATCGCCAAGATGCGTGCGGCGGGGCTGGTCGTCGCCGCGATCCACGCGGCCACCCGGGAGGCGGCCGTGCCCGGCGCCAGCACCAAGGACCTGGACGAGGTCGCCCGCAAGGTGCTGGCCGAGCACAGCGCCAGGCCGAACTTCCTCGGCTACGGCGGCTTCCCGGCGACGATCTGCACCTCGGTCAACGAGGTGGTCGTCCACGGCATCCCCTCGGAGGACGTCGTCCTCAAGGACGGGGACATCATCTCCATCGACTGCGGCGCGATCGTCGACGGCTGGCACGGGGACGCCGCGTACACGGCGTTCGTGGGCTCCGGTCACGCCCCGGAGCTGGTCGAGCTCTCCCGGGTGACCGAGGAGTCGATGTGGGCCGGGATCGCCGCCATGAAGCAGGGCAACCGGCTGGTCGACATCTCCCGTGCCGTCGAGACGTACATCCGCCGCCAGCCGAAGCCCGGCGGCGGCCGCTACGGGATCATCGAGGACTACGGCGGCCACGGCATCGGCACCGAGATGCACATGGACCCGCACCTGCTGAACTACGTCGACCGGCGGCGCGGCAAGGGCCCCAAGCTGGTCCCCGGCTTCTGCCTGGCCATCGAACCGATGGTGTCCCTGGGCACGGCGAAGACCCGTGTCCTCGAGGACGACTGGACGGTCATCACCACGGACGGCACCTGGTCCTCCCACTGGGAGCACTCGGTCGCCCTGACCGAGCAGGGTCCCCTGGTCCTGACGGCTCCCGACGGAGGCAGGGCCAAGCTGGCGGAGCACGGGATCACGGCGGCGCCCGACCCGCTCGCCTGAGGGCGGTACCGGTCGGCGTCCGCCCCGTCGGGATGAGTTCCGGTGGGGCGGCATGGTGATCTCCGGTGCCGGGCAGGCTTCCCGGATTCGTGTTTCCGGGTGCGCTGACGTAGACTGACTCGTCGGCTCTCGTGCACCCGCATGTCCGCATGCGCCCGCAAGGGAAGCAGAGAGAGTCGATCAAGGTAGTCGATTCGAAGGGCGAAGCGTGGCCAAGAAGCAAGGTGCCATCGAGATCGAGGGCACTGTCGTCGAGTCTCTGCCGAACGCCATGTTCAAGGTCGAGCTCCAGAACGGCCACCAGGTCCTGGCACACATCAGCGGCAAGATGCGTATGCACTACATCCGCATCCTCCCTGACGACCGGGTCGTGGTGGAGCTGTCTCCGTACGACCTGACCCGTGGCCGGATCGTCTACCGGTACAAGTAGATCTTGCCCACGTCCCGTGCCCTTCCTGTGCACGGGGCCGCCGGCAACTGACCCGGAGAACCTCACATCCCATGAAGGTCAAGCCGAGCGTCAAGAAGATCTGCGACAAGTGCAGGGTGATCCGCCGTCACGGCCGGGTCATGGTCATCTGCGAGAACCCGCGCCACAAGCAGCGCCAGGGCTGACGCACGACCGACCGCACCCTCTGCACCTGATTCGCAGGGATTCGCGCGACGCGAGCTGAATATGTTCATACGCAGGGCCCGAGCCTCGGCTCGACACCCCCGGTTCGGAGGCCGGGGACCCGGTTCGTACCTCGTACGGCGGCCGGGATCCGGTCCTGCGGAAGACCTCCGAAGATCACCAGGAGCCATTGAATGGCACGCGTTTCCGGTGTTGACATCCCGCGCGAAAAGCGCGTGGAGATCGCCCTCACCTACGTGTTCGGCATCGGCCGGACCCTGTCCCAGCAGACGCTGGCCGCCACCGGCGTCGACCCGAACACCCGCGTCCGCGACCTGAGCGAAGAGCAGCTCGTCGCGATCCGCGAGTACGTCGACAACAACATCAAGACCGAGGGTGACCTCCGTCGCGAGATCCAGGCCGACATCCGCCGCAAGGTCGAGATCGGCACCTACCAGGGTCTGCGGCACCGCCGTGGCCTGCCCGTCCGTGGTCAGCGCACCAGCACCAACGCCCGTACCCGCAAGGGCCCGCGTCGCGCCATCGCCGGCAAGAAGAAGCCGGGCAAGAAGTAGTCCGCAGCGACACTCGCCGTCCAGCGGTCTTCGCTGTAGGACCGACCACCTCCCGTAGGAGTTTTCGACATGCCCCCCAAGGGACGTCAGGGCGCTGCCAAGAAGGTGCGCCGCAAGGAAAAGAAGAACGTCGCTCACGGCCACGCGCACATCAAGAGCACGTTCAACAACACCATCGTTTCGATCACCGACCCGAGCGGCAACGTGATCTCCTGGGCCTCCGCCGGCCACGTCGGCTTCAAGGGCTCCCGGAAGTCCACGCCGTTCGCCGCGCAGATGGCCGCCGAGTCGGCCGCCCGCCGCGCCCAGGAGCACGGCATGCGCAAGGTCGACGTGTTCGTCAAGGGCCCGGGCTCCGGTCGTGAGACCGCGATCCGCTCCCTGCAGGCCACGGGCCTCGAGGTCGGCTCCATCCAGGACGTCACCCCGACCCCGCACAACGGCTGCCGTCCGCCGAAGCGTCGTCGCGTCTGACGCACGCCTCACGGGCAGCGGGTCCGGGCGGTACGGTCCTTTCGGGCCGTACCGCCCGTACCCTTGCAGTACCCCGTGTTTTTCGGGCACGGGTTCCGTCGGGCGTCATATAGCGGGCGCCCACGACTGAAGGATCTGATCCACACATGCTGATCGCTCAGCGTCCCTCGTTGACCGAAGAGGTCGTCGACGAGTTCCGCTCCCGGTTCGTGATCGAGCCGCTGGAGCCGGGCTTCGGCTACACCCTCGGCAACTCCCTGCGCCGCACCCTCCTGTCGTCGATCCCCGGTGCCGCCGTCACCAGCATCCGCATCGACGGCGTCCTGCACGAGTTCACCACCGTGCCGGGCGTCAAGGAGGACGTCAC